>CAZQOX010000053.1:0-7534 GCA_964594895.1 uncultured Candidatus Bathyarchaeia archaeon | reverse complement strand
GGTAGAAGCTGGCCCAGAGCGCCATGAGGAACATCCCGGCCCCGAAGACGAAGACATTGTGAGCGAACAGGAAAAGCACAGTCATAACCCCGCCCAACCCTATGCTTATCCTCGCCACCTTGAGGCTCCCCAGCCTGTCGCTAAGGGGGCCGCCTATGAGGGCGCCTGAGCCGTAGGTGAGGAACGTTACGGTGCCTATCAGCCCCATGGTGCCGAAGCTGGCTCCTAGATCCGCGGTGATGTTATCGAGGAGGGGCGGCAGCACAAGGAAGAGGCTGTGGTTCAGCGAATGAGCGACCCCGAGGAGCAGCAGGTCGAAGGTGTCCCTGTTCATGCACAGGATGAATTATACCCGTGTTTAGATGTTTTGATCCTAAACAGGGTTTGGAGCTATCTGAACTATGAACCCGAAAAGGGTCGCGTCGATGACCGTGGGGCTCGTCGCCGTCGACCTCGTCAGAATGACGTCGACGGGGCAAAGTCCGTCGTGGAGCCAGCTGTTCTTCTTCTTGCTCGGCTACCTACTCCTTTCAGTCTATCTTGTGTGGCTTCAAGGCGAGATGAGGCTGAGCTTCCACGGGCTGGCTGCCGTTCTGTGGCTTAGCCTCTTCATCGTCGGCAGCTTCAGCAACATGGTTGAAGGATATTTCTTCACGAATGTCTTCGAGTCGGAACTCATGTTCCTGATGGGCGGCGTGTTTATGCTATTCTTCTCGGGGGTTCAGGCGGTGATTGCCTCACTCATCCTTGAGAAGGGGGAATCGAGGCTGAGGGAGAGGCTCGCCGAGTTCGTCGCAGGCGCGGACGCGTTCGGCTGGTTTAAACGCATAGCTGTCGGGACGCTGAGCTACTTTCCAGTCTATTTCTTCTTCGGGATGCTTGTGAGCCCCTTCGTGATGCCCTACTACAGCGATCCTTCGTTGGGGCTCATGGTGCCGCCGTTCACGGTGATAATCCCCGTGGAGATTCTTAGGGGCTTCCTGTACGTCGCCACACTGATACCAATGGCGGCCTCCCTCGAGGACGACAGAAGAACCAATGCTTTGGCGTTCGCTGGCATCATGTTCATAGCCGGCGCGTTCATACCGTTACTGGCTGACCAGGGGTTACCGCCCCAGATAATCCCTTATCACTTGACAGAGATCTTCGCCGACTCCGCTGTCTACGGGTATGTACTGACCCGAGTCTTCGCGAAGAAAAAAGATTAGCTGATGAAACGACGATATGGCATGATCTTCTCAAGGCTCCACATACATTGAAGATGTCTTTCGACTGGTTCCACCGGTCACCGTGTGTGTCTGTCACCCATACATAGATTCATTGAATTAGAAAAATGAAAAACTCTTCCTTGAGATGGCTCTGAAGGTTGAGAGGGAGAACCCCGAGCTCGACGACTCCATGCTCGAGTTCCTCGACTGGCTGGAGGAGCTCAAGAGACTGAGGAACGAGTTCGACGCCCTCCTCTCCCAGTACGAGGAGAAGCGGGCGAATCTAATCAAGTCCATTCAAGAGTAACCCCCTGAACCACCGGGTACATGGACCTGTTTTTAAAGCCAGAACAAAATATAGAATTATGGACACACGGAGCATACTAGCGGGGCTAGTTATTGGATTAGTCTTCGGCGGAGGAGTGACCTACGCGTTCCTTCCATCGATCGGGGAGCAGGGGCCGCCTGGGCCCCAGGGAGAGCAGGGTCCGCCGGGACCCGAGGGCCCCCAGGGGCCGTCAGGGCCGCCGGGGCCCCAGGGAGAGCAGGGGCCCGAAGGAGACACAGGCCCACGGGGACCCACGGGACCACAAGGAGAACAGGGGCCCAGAGGCGAGAAAGGCGACCCAAGCTTCCAGATAACGCCATATGTGAAGGTCTACTGGGAGCAGCAGCGTAAATGGGACGGCGAGAAGGGTCAGCTCAACTTCTCCTGGGGTCTTAACTCGGGTCCAAGTGACCTTACCTGTTACCCCGAGAGCGCCGAGCCGGGGGAATACGTGGTTCTCCTTGGAGGAGAGGCAGATCCATTCGCCTTAGAGATACAGATACCTGACGTGAGCGAGGGAACCCATGTGATACTGGTCCATAACCTGGAGACAGGCGATTTCGAGACGACACTAGTCACTGTGACCTAACCCCCTTTTTTTCTGGCTCTGAGTTTTAGTAGTCAGTGCGTACTACTATGCATCCAATTCAAGGAGAGACGGATTGTGTCGGACGAGTATGATGTGATCATAAAGGACGCCTATATCGTCGACGGCTCAGGCAAGGCCCCCTACAAGGGCTCCGTCGGCGAGAAGGGCGACAAGGTAGCCGCCGCGGAGCACCACAACCTCAAGGGACGCGGCACCATAACGCCGGGCAGCTACGCAGATATAACGATGTTCAGCCTCGACAAGCTTGAGATAGTGAGCACCCCCGTCGAGCCCAGCAAGCACCCCAAGGGCATAGAGTACGTGTTCGTCAACGGCGAGGCAGTGGTCGAGAAGGGCAGACACACTGGGGTGACCCCCGGCCGCGTGCTGAGGAGAGCCTAAGCCTCCCCTATTCTTCTTTGAAGAACCTATACAGCTCCTCGACGAAGGACTCAGTCATGTCCTTAGGCACTATGGCGCCCAGCACGTCGCTCTTGCCGCCGGCGTTGAACCTCAGCTCCTTGGCCCTCTCTATCATTGGCTGCATGTCCCGGCGGGTGCTTCGGCTGTAGAGCTGGTCGTGGCTCGGGAAGAAGCCGGTGTTCACCACTATGGTGTCCTGCTTGGTGCCCCAAGCGATCCTGCGTGTGACCGCCGAGATAACGGCGTACCCTGTGTCTAGGCGTTTAATGAGGACACCGTCCCTGTCCTCTGGAGGCTCCGCTAGTATCTCGTCGAGCCTCTCATGGAAGAGCCTCATGTTCTCGCGCCACCTGCTGTTACTCTTGATGTCGTCCGGCTTCGTGTAGTCCTTGAGGAGCCTCGGCGCCTCCTCCACTCCATCCCTGTCTCCAACCTTGTAGCTGCTGTCGATGAGCCCCACGAGCGTCAACGCCTCGTCGAAAGTGACGTTTTCGTCGAAGAGGTATTTCTCGGTGATCTCCTTGAAGCGTGGGTTCTCCATGATCCTGTGCTCGCGGTCGCCGATGAACCCAAGCGCGACGTGCATGCTGAAAGGCAGCCCCAGCTTCTCCTTTAATACCCAGGTGCACGATGGATAATCCGCTGCGTCGGCGCCGTGGGCGACCGGGTTAATGTGGTCGACGCCCTGAACCGGCTTCTGGTGGTGATGATCGAAGACCACCACCCTGGCTTCCTCGCTCAGCCTATGCACGTCGGCCTCGGGGAGAGCCATGTCCACGATTATGACGTAGTCGAAGCCCCCGGCGTAGTCGATCTCCTCGTCCGATAGATAGAAGGCTCCAATGGTGGGACACATGTTTGCTGGGTTCCTCGGCTTCATGTAGCCTAGGAGCAGAGCGGCCGAGCATAACCCGTCTGTATCCCAGTGGTGTATTATCAGGCCTTCTCCATGGAGGTCGCCGAGCATGGCTTCAATGACGCCGCCAGGGTATAAGAGATTGACCCGAACGCCGTGTAATGCCATAAGAAATAGATGTCTTTGATGATAGAATCAAAACTCAGCTCACGACATGAAAAAAATCAAGTTATAAAACGCACACAAAAAGGAAGGATCATGGCCCGCGGGCCGCGTAGCTTGAAAAACCGATTATAGTGTCACATTTCTTGCATCTATACGCATAGTGGCGGTGGACTGTCCCCTTAAATTGAATATCATCCACGTCTGAGTCATCAAGCTCTACCTTACATTCTGGACATTTACCCAGTTTCACCATTTTCATCCATCTCAATATAATGTGAGTAGATATAATTAGTTCTAATAAACGATTTAGAATTTTTAGTACGAATCATACAGAATTAAACACTATTTTTAAATACATTATACCATGTACTGTTGTTCCTAAACCCGTTATGAACAACCATTAAATGGAACACACCAAGCCTCAAGCCTATGGAATACACGATCACAATCCTGATTCTAGGGGGATTGACGCTCGCCCTAGGATTAGGCGTCCTGGTCTGGAGGAATCGTGGGAACCTAAACCAGGGTGAAACCAACTATAAGGCTTTCTTCATCATGGGAACCAGTTTCCTACCACTTGGAATCGTGCTAAGTGCCGCCACGGACAACCCTGGGCTGATGGGTATAAGTGGTCTGGGTGTCGCCTATCTAGCGATCGGGTTAAAAAACAGAGACAAATGGTAACACGCGCCAACGTGCGTGCCGCGACAAGTGTCTTAACTGTGTTCACCTCTTTCTATCCGGTGAGTTCTTGGATCAGAAGGAGTCTATTAAGAGAAGACGTGGATCCATCCTGAAGGAGGCCGAGAGACGGGGCTTCGAGACTGTGGTGTTCTTCAACGAGGTGATAAGGCAGAACCCGAGTAACACCATATACGTCTTGCCCATGGCGCTGGGCGACGAACATCAGACCTTCGTCATGGACGCGGGGGGAGACACCACGCTGGTTACGCCCCACTGGGGGGCACCCCGGGTGGAGGCGTCAGGCGAGTTCAGCAAGGTCATAGCCATCAAGCAGGAGAAGGGCCACCACATCGCCGGCACCAGGGAAGCCCTGAGGCCCTACAGCCCATCGAAGATATGCTTCGACCTCAGCACCGTGAGCGCCCAGATGGCGCACAGGATGACCGAGGAGCTGGGTGTACCTGTGACACCTGAACGAGACATCAGCGACCACGTCTTCAAGCTAAGGAGCATAAAGGACGAATACGAGGTAGCCGAGATGAGACACGCCATAGAGATCACAGAGGCGGGGGTCCAGGTGATGATCGAGGAGACCAGGCCCGGCCGAAGCGTCGACGACCTCAAACGGGAGCTGGACGCCAACCTAATAGATCTTGGCGCCTACGAGTACAGCTTCGACAGCAGCATCGGATTCATCAAGCAAAACAAGACGACGTACCTGAAACACGGCGACGCCCTCAGCATAGACGTGGGCGTCAGGCTGAAATCGGGTTACTGCAGCGACATGGGCCGCAACTGGCACGTGACTTGGGAGAAGGAGACAGAGGACTACATGGAGCGTGCCATGCAGGCCCAGATCGAGGGCATCAAGAACATCAGGGAGGGCGCAACGGGCAACGAGGTGCTGGAGAAGGCCAACGAGATAAACAGAGAGCTAGGGTTCCTCCCGACGCCCAGGACGGGCCACCAGGTCGGGCTGGACGTCCACGACTACACGATGCCCTACGCCCCAAGCTTCGGGCCCATCGAGACAGACGACCAGCCCCTGAAGGCGGGCATGACCCTGACCTACGAGCCGGGGCGCAGAGACGCCGACAACAACTATAGAGGCCACATCGAGGACATCGTGCTGGTCACCAAGAACGGGACCATCTGCCTCAACGAGATGCCCTACCGGATAACATGGTAGGCTACCCCACTTTCTTTATGGATTTTAGGAATCTCCTTACTTCGCCGAGCCTCTCGAGGTGGGCGCTGAACTCTTCGTCGGTCATCTCGAGGAGGGCAGCCATGTGGAGCACCCTTTTGAGAAGCACGTTGTTCATTGGGCCGAACTTCATGAAGAACCCCGAGAAGCTGCACACCTTACAGACATCGTCGCGGGGCACGTCGCTTGAGGCTCCTATGAGGTACCTCGTATATAGTTCCTCTAGCCGGCTCGCGGCGTCCAGGCTCGTATCCAGTCCATGCTCCAGCTCGTTGAGTCCGTTGAGTATGTCCATGTAGCTCTGGACTGTATTCTCGGGTATCCTGTCCTCGCTGTACACGAAGTTGTCAGCGGACGTGGAGTAGTAGCTCTCTATGATGTGCCCGTTCCTCCTCTCGTAGCTGAGCCTCACTATGCCGGCATCCTGAAGCCTGTTCATGTGGTGGTAGATGTTCTGGGGTGTGAGTCCTAGCCTCCTGGCTATGTTCTTCACCGTGAGGGCCTCGTCTCTGAGCATGAAGACGATCTGCCGCCGTGTCTCGTCTTCAAGCAGCTTGAAGGCCTCCCGTGTGATGGGTTGGACGATCATATGTGGCTCACTCATTCAACACGCCATTATTAAAATGATTGTTTGAATATAAAAACTTGGTTTTATTATTAAAACGAATTAGTTATAACCTGTGTATCGGGGAGTCATACAGGGTTCCTTGAGGGTCAACTCAAGGTAACTAAGGAGAGAGACATAACATGGGCTCAGAAGAAGAGTCTTATCTGGTCGTCGACATCGACAGCAGGACTACGAAAGCAATCCTCGTCGAGAGGACAGCTAGCGGCTACAGGCTCGGAGGAGTCTCGGAGACCCAGACGACGATGGAAGCCCCCGTCCTCGACGTCACCGTGGGGGTGAAGACCGCTCTAGCTGAGCTTGAGGATAGCACAGGAGAAAAGATTCTGGACGGCGACAGGCCTTCCGCCGCTCACCGTTTCATGGTCTCGAGCAGCACAGGCGGTGGCCTCCACATGGTCGTGGGCGGAGTCATCGGCATCATCAGCGGCGAGAGCGCTCAGAGGGCGGCGCTCGGAGCGGGGGCGCTCCTCATGGACCAGTTCTCCAAGGACGACAGGAGGCCCTATTTTGAGAAGATAGCGAGGCTGAGGTCCCTCAAGCCTGACATAATGTTGATGGCGGGCGGCACAGACGGCGGAGCAGTGGCCCAGGTGCTTGAGATGGCGGGGCTGGTCAACACGGCTGACGTGAAGCCCAGGTTCGGCAGGGAATACCAGCTTCCCTTCATCTACGCCGGTAACGTCGAGATACGGGACCAGGTGAAGAAGGTCCTGGGCGAGGAGCATTACGCCACAAGGATGGTTGAGAACGTCCGGCCAGTCATCAGCAAGGAGAACCTGGGGCCCGCCAGGGAGGGAATCTACGACGCCTACATGGAGCACGTCATAGTGCACTCGCCGGGCTACGACGAGCTGATCCGGTGGAGCGAGGAGCCGTTGCTCCCGACTCAGGCAGCCGTGGGCAAGATTCTGTACGCCTACGCCGAGGCTAGGGCTATGAATCTTATCGGCGTGGATGTCGGCGGGGAGACCACCGACGTTTACTCGGTCTTCAACGGCATATTCAACAGGTCTCTGAACGCCGACATAGGCATCACCTACGGCGTCATGAACATAGTCAAGGAGACGGGTCTCGGGAACGTGATGAGGTGGCTGCCCCCCGAGATGGACGAGCGGGACATCAGAAACACGGTGGGCAACATGATGATCCACGAGTACGTGACTCTATCGCCGGAGCAGAAGACCGTGCAGGCGGCGGTTGCGCGGGAGGCTGTGAGGCTCGGCTTGGAGAAGCACAAGGCCATAGCGTCGAGGCTCAAGGGCGTCCTGGTGGGGCGCACCATAAGCGACATTTTTAAGCAGGCACTGGAGCAGACCATCATCAACATGTTCAAGGCTCAATTAGTAGTGGGTAAGGGCTGGGTCTTCAGGGACCAGCCCGCCCTGGAGTCCGCGATGATACTCGTCGACTCCCTGGAGCCGATGGGGGTAACCGAGATCATGGTGG
>CAZQOX010000052.1:0-7649 GCA_964594895.1 uncultured Candidatus Bathyarchaeia archaeon | reverse complement strand
AGGTCAGGGAGGCGCACAGGAGGAACGCGGCGTACCTCGCAGTCGGCCTATGCCTACTGAAGCCCGGCGAGGACCAGGTATCCGAGATGGAGGACGCCTACAGCTACGACAGCGGCAGCTTCTACGAGGAGGACATAGAGAGGTACGGCTTCACCCCCGACGCCTTCGTGGAGGAACTCGTCGAGGATGAGCTGGCCAACATCGAGGGGCACAGCGGCTTCAACGAATCGGGGATATTCATCTACAGGGAAGACTACTCGCAGTACGTCCCCCGGGGCCACTACACGCGGTCCGAGAAGCTGAGGAACTACTTCAAGGCGGTGATGTGGTACGGCAGGATGTCCATGCTGCTGAAAGGAGACCCGAACATCGAAGCGGGGACCACCTGCAGCACTATGCCGCCGTGCACCGCCTTCATATCCGAGTACGACGCAGAGATCCAGACCCTACAGGCGTGCCTGTTGACGGCGGCTCTCACAGGCGACACGAACCTCTTGACCCGTTGGAACAGGGTCTACGATGTCACGTCGTTCTACGTCGGCGTCTCAGACGACCTGGGCCCATACGAGTACCTCGACGCTCTCCAGAGCGTGTTCACAGGCACAATAGACCCCGGGCAACTGGACTACGACAGGCTTCTGGGGCTAAAGCTGAGGCTGGCAGAGCATAACCCTCCCGCCATCTACGGCGGAACAGGCAACGCCATGCTGTTCCCGCCGATTACGCCGGACAGGCTGGACGAGGTGCTCCAGGCTACCATGGGATTCAGGCTCATGGGGCAGAGGTTCGTCCCAGGCTCGTACATCTTCCAAGAGCTGGTGATTCCCAGTGTACACAAGCCCCTCGGACCCGAACGGCCGTTTACATTGGTCGATACGCCAATAGGTCCAACCAGGGGCTTCCCGCGTGGATTAGATGTTATGGCTATACTAGGTTCATCCCGCGCGAGGGAGATACTGGACGAGCTTAAGGACTCCAACTACGAGAACTATGACGCCCAGTTCGACATGTTGAAGGAGCAGTTCAGCAACTTTACCGCCGAGGACTGGGGGAGAAACCTGTACTGGTCTTGGCTGTACACGCTGAAGCCGCTGCTGGAGGAACACGGCGAGGGGTACCCGACGTTCATGCAGACGGAGGCGTGGACCGACAAGCAGCTGACTGCGGCGCTGGCGTCGTGGACCGAGCTCAGGCACGACACAATACTGTACGCTAAGCAGAGCTACAGCGTTTATCTGACTGGCGCAGTGACTCTGCCGCCCGCGGAGGGCTACGTGGAGCCGGTCCCCGAGTTCTACGCGAGGCTGCTGGACCTCACCAAGATGACACGGAGGGGGCTGAGCAGCTACGGCGTCCTCGACGAGACGTCAGCGAGGAGGCTGTCGTCCCTTGAAGACATAATCTCCAGGCTCATCCAGATATCGGAGAAGGAGCTGCTGAACGAGCCGCTGACGCAGGGCGACTGCGACTTCATACGGGACTTCGCGGACAGGCTGGACGACGTGCTTGCGGGGGTCGGGTCCAAGGCGAAGAAGACGACCCTCGTGGCAGACGTGCACACCGACACGAACACGAACCAGGTGCTGGAGGAGGCGACGGGGTACGTGAGGCTCATCGTCGTGGCGTACAGGCAGCCTGACGGCTCAGTTGTCCTCGGCGCGGGCCCGGTGTTCAGCTACTACGAGTTCAAGCAGCCCATGAGCCAGCGGCTCACCGACGAGGCGTGGAGAGAGAAGCTGGCGGAGGACCCGCCGGACGACCCCGAGTGGGTCGACGGCTTCACAGACTAAAAAAGGTTAAAGGGGGAAGACGATCTCGCCGTCGATGATGACCCTCTGCACCTTGGTCATAACGTCCAGGGGGTCGCCGCTCAGCAGCCTCAGGTCGGCGTCCTTGCCGACCTCTAAGCTGCCGACGCGGTCGGCTACCCCCAGTATGTCGGCGGGCACGATGGTGATGGCCTTCAACGCGTAGTCGTAGGGGAGATCGTGTTTGACGCTGTAGGCGGCGCACAGGGGCAGGAACCTGATGGTGCTCCCGACGGCGTCCGTCATTATGGAGAACTTGACCCCCGCCTCATACATGATCCGCGGGGTGTCGTAGCTCAGCTCCCTCATCTCCCACTTGCCGCGGGCGGTGAGGCTGGGCCCCCAGACCGCCGGGATACGTTTCTTCGCTATGAAGTCGGCTATTCTGTGCCCCTCAGTGGCGTGCTCCCAGCTCATCTCCACGTCGAACTCCTCGCATATGCGGATGGCTGTCGCCACGTCGTCCGCCCTGTGGGCGTGGGCCCTGAGGGGTATCTCCTTCCTCAGCACCGGGACGAGGGCCTCCAGCCGGATGTCTTGCTCCGGCTGCTTCTCTGGATCGCCCTTGAACATCTCCTGCCTCTCCACGTAGTTCCTGGTCTTCTGGAGCCACTCCCTGAGGACGCCCGCGACCCCCATTCGTGTGCTGGGCATCTTCTTCTGCTCGACGCCGTATACGCGCCGCGGGTTCTCGCCGAACGCCACCTTCATGCCGCTTGGGCTCCTGATCACCATCTCGTCGGCGGTGGTCCTCGGCGCCGTCTTGATGACCACACCGTAGCCGCCTATGACGTTGGCGCTCCCGGGCAGCACCTGCGCCGTTGTGACGCCCTCCTCCAGGGCGGCGGCGAGGCCTCCCTCGTCGGCGTTGGCTTTGATGCCGTCCAGCGCCCGTACGTGGGGCGTCGCGGGGTCGGTGGCCTCGTTGCCGTCGCTGCCGGCCCAGCCGATGGTCTCCTCCCATATGCCTATGTGGCAGTGGGCCTCGACGAGGCCCGGCATCACGACCCTAGCCTTCAGCGTCTTGACGCCTTCGGGTACCTTGACGTCCGGCCCGACGGCCTTGATCTTCCCCTTGTCGATGAGGACCACGCCGTCTACCACGCCGTCCGTGATGGTTTGTATCTTCTTCGATCTTACTGCAAGCATGTGTTGCACCGGTGAGAGGTCTGTCGCTGCGATTAAATCGTTTTCCATAAACGGTTTCGAGTTCGTCCTTTTTTCCAAAATTACAGGCTACTTGTAATTCCGTGAAAAATTATTCGACGCCGCAGACCTGCCTTATGGCTGCGAGCATCTTGTCGTTGTTTGGTGGGCATCCCTCGACGTAGCAGCCAGCGTTCTCGTGTTTCTTGAGGCACGTGCCCATGATGATGGGCGTGTTGGGTAGGTCCTTGGGGGGCTCCGCGTTGCTGCCGACGACTATGAAGAGGTCTCTTATCTCGCCCATCTTCTTCATCTGCTCTAGGTCGTAGACGACGCTGTGGATGGTGCCTCGGCAGGCGCTGCAGGCGCCTTCGCTTATGACGGTGACGCCTTCGGCGAACTCCAGGTCCGTTGGCGGCCTCTCGAACCTGTAGGTGTAGCTGGACAGCGGCTCCCCGACGACCTCGGGCTCCTCGGCTGGGTCATAGAGGCCGTGGGCCTCGGCCTCGACCAGGTAGTCCAGCTCCTCGGGCTTGAAGCCCATCATCCTGCTGGCGACTCTGTCCAGCGCCCACACGTCCTTGCTCGCGACGACCGTGTTGAGCTCCACCTTGGGGCCGAAGCTGGGGCCCAGGCCCTCCATGGCGACGATGGCGTCCAGCACGGTGAGGTCTAGTGGCACCGTCTTGTTGAGGTCGATGATGCCTTTGACGACGCCGATGGCGTGGAAGCGGCGCTTCATGGGCTTCGGCATGACTCCCTTCATGTTCTTGACGCCGAGGGTGACCAGGAGCTGGTCGTGGGTCTTCATCACGGGGAGGTTGATCCTGACGTCGGCGTCCATGAAGCTCTTGGAGACCCTTATCCTGTCGATTATCAGGGGTCTCGGCACCTTCAGCTCCACCAGCTCGCTCCTGTCCACGTCCACGACCTCGGCGCCCATTTTCTCCGCCATCTCCTTTATGCCGCTGAGCTCCAGCGCCTTGGCGGTCTCGGTGAAGTACCCCGCCCCCTCCACCACCAGTACCTTGCCTGCTCCCGCCTCGTTGCATAGCCGGATTAACGCCGCGACCACCCTCTTGTCCGTGGTGACGCCGGGCGCCGTGACCCTGCCCGTGACCACGTTGGGCTTCAGCGCCACCGTCTGACCCGGCTTGACGACCGACGCTATGCCACCGACCATGTCGATGGCCTTCTTGACCATGTCATAGACTTCTTCGTCGCTCGGCTTGCCGGGTGACTTGACTATGGAAACCTTGCTCATAGACCTCAACTGAATACAGCCCCGCTGGTATTAATAATCCTATCAAAGACACTGTACCCATGGGCAAGGGAGAGATCGAGTTCATAGGAGAGGTGACCGAGGTCGACGGCGAGCTGTCGAAGATCGTGTTGACCGAGAAGGCGTGCCCGGGTCTTCTGCGCATCGAAGAGCACAGCCACCTGTATATCCTGTACTGGTTCCATCAGCGAGACACCCCTAAACACCGGAACGTGTTCAAAGTAATCCCGCGTAGGCACAGTGAGACCACGTACCGCGGCGTGTTCGCTTCCCACAGCCCGTCGCGGCCCAACCCAATCGGGTTGACACTTGTTGAGCTTATATCCGTCGAAGGATGCACCCTCACAGTGAAGGGACTCGACGCCTTCGAAGGCTCACCGGTCGTCGACATCAAGCCCCAGTCGAGCAGAGACCCATCCTAACGCCATCGTTACATTAGAGTTTCGCGGATAATATGTCTATCAAAAAGAAAGTGCCAATAAGAAGAGTCTCACACCTATATCACAAGTGGGTAAGATGCGGCTGAGTGAACATCTCGAAGCTTACGACGACGACCTGAAACAAGTGGTCATCAGAGTATCTGAAGTCACCAAGAAGATAAGCAGGGGATTCGCGTCCCGGCAGGGCGTCTCAGATTCCTCAAACGTCTACGGCGAGCAGCAGTTAGCCATTGACAAATGGGCTGACGAGTTGCTGATCTCCGAGCTACGAGCCTCGGGGCTGGTAAAAACCTTCGCCTCAGAGGAGCAGCCGGATGTTCTCACCTTCAAGTCTTCCACCGAAATCGGGGTTACCGTCGATCCTTTGGATGGTAGCAGCCTCATCGGGGTGAACCTAGCAGTGGGGACCATCGTAGGCATCTACAGGGGCAGCGTTCTCAGCCCGGGCAGCGACATGGTGGGAGCAATGTACGTGCTGTACGGCCCCCTAACAACCCTGAACTACTGTCTAGGAGACGGCGTACACGAGTTTGTGCTCAACGAACGTGGAGAGTTCATCCTCCAGATGGAGAACATCACCATCGGTGACTCCAAGATATACGCCCCCGGGGCGCTGCGCCGTGACTATCTCCCGGCCCACCGGGAGTTCATCGAAGCCCTGGAGGAGGAGGGGTACAAGCTCAGGTACAGCGGCAGCTTCGTAGCGGACGTACACCAGATACTTCACAACGGAGGCGTGTTCACTTACCCCGCGTACCAAGGACGGGAGCAGGGGAAGCTGAGACTGCTGTTCGAGGTAAACCCCATGGGGTACATCGTCACCCAGGCGGGTGGAGCGGCGAGCAACGGAAAACAAAGCGTGTTAACGTTGAAGCCGCTGACTGTGAGCCAGCGTGTACCAGTCTACATAGGCGGCAAGAAAGAAATAGGACTCGTAGAGAGCTTGATGAAAGGTGAATGAATTGAAAGGACCGATTCCAGGAAACGAGATGTTCGAGGCCCTGATGGACCAGGATGTGATAATCATGGCGGCAAACGTACGGGTGACCCCGGGCGTCGCCGAGGGCATATTCAGGGCAGCCAAGGACCTTGACTCCGCGGTGATGTTCGAGATCGCGAAGAGCGAGTGCGACGTAGGCGGGGGCTACACAGGGATGTGCCCCGAGGACTACGCCGTACAGATCAAGGCGGCCGCGGAGAAGGTGGGGTTCGACTGCTGGGCGCTACACGCCGACCACATCACCCTGAAGAAGGGTGACGAGAAGGATGTAGCCGACGCTAAGAGGCTCATCGACGCCCAGGTGGAGGCGGGGTTCACTTCATTCGCCATCGACGCATCCTACCTGTTCGACGTGGAGGCAGAGGACCTCCGCGTCGCTCTCGCGGGGAACATCGCTGTAACCACCGAGCTGGCGAAGTACATCGAGTCACGGATGGACGGTAAACCCTTCGGACTGGAGGTCGAGGTAGGGGAGATCGGTAAGAAGAACGAGCAAGGCTATGTTTTGACGTCCCCCTCGGAGGCCGTCACCTTCGTAAAGGCGTTGAACGAGAACGGCGTCTACCCGCAGGTGCTGGCCATCGCAAACGGCTCGACCCACGGCAACATCTACGACGAGCACGGCAAAATGGTTGAGCAGGTTTCCATCGACATCCCTCAGACCAAGGCCATAGCCAAGGCGCTCCGTGACAACGGTCTGCACGTCAGGATCGCCCAGCACGGTATCACCGGAACCCCGAGGGAGCTCATCAACACAATGTTCCCCAGGGGCGACATCATAAAGGGCAACGTGGGCACGTTCTGGCAGAACATCGTTCTGGACACGTTCAAGGTGTATCAGCCAGAGCTGTACAAGGAGATATACGACTGGACGCTGGAGAACTACGGGCCCAAGAACCCGGGTACGCCCGATAGCATCATCTTCGGTAAGAACGTCAAGTATGCGTTGAAGGAGTTCTACGACCGTATCCACGGACTAGATCCGGAGACCACGTCCACGATCGAGGCCATCGCCTACGCCGAGGCAAGGGTGTTCATCAAGGCGTTCGGCTCAGCAGGGTCTGCGTCCAAGGTGAGAGCGGCCCTAAAGAAGTAACAGTGACCCCCTCAGCTTATTTACCCGTGGACCAATAGCGCGGTCGATGCAAGGAGCGGCAGCACCGTGAACTACGACGACGCACTCGACTGGCTCTACAACGTGAGGAGGTTCGGCCCGAAGCGGACCCTCGGACCCACCCGCCACATGCTGAGGCTTCTGGGGGACCCACAGGAGGGCTTCAACTCCATCCACGTCGGGGGCAGCAACGGCAAGGGCTCCACCTCCGCCATGATCGCCTCGATCCTGGAGGCCGGCGGCGGAAAGGTTGGGCTTTTCACCTCGCCCCACCTCGAAGACTTCAGGGAGCGCGTCAAGGTTGACGGGGAGTACATACCAGAGGAGGATGTGGCAAGGCTTCTCTCCCGGATCAAGCCGCTCTTCGAGGAGATGCTGGGGCAGTCCATACCTCTCAGGTTCTTCGACATAGTCACAGCCATGGCGTTCCAGTACTTCCGTGAGACGGGCGTGGAGTACGCGGTCCTCGAGGTGGGCCTGGGAGGCAGGCTCGACGCCACCAACGTCGTCGACCCCCGGGTCTCGGTCATCACCAACATCGGCTACGAGCACACCAACATCCTGGGGGAGACCTTGGTGGAGATCGCCGGCGAGAAGGCGGGCATCATCAAGCCGGGCAGGGTGCTCGTGACGGCAACCCGTGACAGCGAGGTGTTCAGGGTCTTCGCCGAGAAGGCCGGGGAGCTCGGCGCCGAGATTATCCACGTGGGGTACGACACCTCGTACAATAGGACCGGCTCCAGCCTCACGGGCCAGACCTTCGACCTCCACAGCCTCAAAGAGTACACGGGCCTCTCCATACCGTTGCTAGGTGATCACCAGGTGCTCAACGCCGCCACCGCCGTGGCCGCCGTCGAGT
>CAZQOX010000051.1:0-7688 GCA_964594895.1 uncultured Candidatus Bathyarchaeia archaeon | reverse complement strand
TCCACCAGCCCCTCCATGATCTTCTTCCCACGCTCATAGAGGTCGTCCACGACCTCCCTCCCCAACACCGGGGGGCCCTCCTCGTCGAGATCCCAGGCCTGGACGGGGATGGTGATGGAGCCGCCCTTGAACTCGAACTTGTTGAAGGTGACGGGCTTGATCTCCTCCCCGAAGACGTCCCGCATCGTGTACTTCTCCCCCCACTCCCCCTTGTAGCCGGTGCCCCTCAGGTCGGCGATCTCCTTCCCGCCCAGGAAGAGGGAGACGGCCAGCTCCTGCATGAAGGAGCCCTTCTCCGGGTGAAGCTCGGGTAATATCTCCTTGCCGATGCTCCACCACTCGGGGATGGCGACCACGACGCCGAAGTCCCTGGCCGCCCTCCCGGCCCTGATGAGGGTCTCCCTGTTCCCCCCGTGGCCGTTGAGGACTATGACCCTCCGGACTCCGTTCCTGTTGAGGCTCCTGAAAACGTCCAAGTAGAAGCGCTCCAGGGTCTCCGGGGCTATCGTGATGGAGCCGGGGTAGAACTTCTGCTTGTCGTTCTCCCCGAAGGGTATCACCGGCAGCGTGACGAGGCCTGTCCTCTCCCCCACCTTCTCCGCGAGCCAGGCCACCGAGCTGGAGTCGATGCTTATAGGGGTAGGGCCGTGGCCGTGGAATGTGCCCACGGGGAGGATCGCGGTGTCGCTCCTCTTGAAGGCCTCCTCGGCCTCCATCCATGACATATCCCATAACCTGTATTTCATGATAACATCCTTCCAAGACGCCATAGGCTGGGAACACTTTTAACATTTTCATCTGAGCGCGCGCGATTCTACTTGGATTGATATAAGTTCTGACCCAGTTTTAATGATTAAGTAGATTCGTGCGTGATGTTTTCTTGGGTTATCGTCTACAGTTATCCCTGCTTTCGTTTAGTGTGGATGGAAACTGCTCGCGAGTAAAACAGGAGATCACTGTGCACCAAGTCGAAGAATATTGAGCGGATCATGGTGGCAAGACAGCTTTTCTGTCGAGTGATTAACGTCCAAAAAAAAGAAGGAAACGTGTAGGAGACATCTCTATTGACGGTAGGGTTCGAACCCCCCCGCACCATAGCCTCAAAGTAAATTGTGGACAAAACTTGCAACACACACTTCTCCTTCGTACGCGCGCAATATTCGTTGAAGACCCAAGACCGTAAATTTAGTGTCTATATTCCATAAAACCTCTATCTTCAAGATTCACATCTTGTGACACAAGTGATACGCAGTAATCAAGACTCTTGGGGCGGACAAGAACCCCATAAACCGCCGGTGTGTGTCAAATGTTCACATAGGATCGGGCAGGTGGTTCGCTTCTATGTGAAGCGTAGTGGCGTCTTTATCCCCTATGGACACGATGCAGCCCAGGTTGGAGACTTGTTGGTGTGTCCTGTGTGTCACGCTGAGATCATTCAGGGATTCGGTGAGATTTTGGGTAAACCTATTTCGGTTCAGGTTTTGGATTCTAGTCACGCGATCCTTAAGGGTGTACAGGATCATCTTATTCAAACCGGCTAGTCACGGCATGTTCAGATCTGAGTGTCAACAAGGTATTGGTGGCCTCTAGGTATGACTAGAATCTCGCCGAAGTGAGGATAAAATATAGGGACCAACCTCTTCGCCCGTCATGTTCCGCATCGCGAGCGCCATCTGCTCCAACCCATAGTTGCTGTAGTTAAACCCGTTCCCCGGCTCGAACAGCAGGGTTTGATGCGAGGGGATTCCTTCGAAACGCCACCAGCCGAAGCAGTACTCGTACATCTGGAATGAACCCGCGTAACCTGGACAGTGGTGACGAGGGCTCGGCGCCAGCCAAGGCTCGCGTGTCTCGTGCCCCGAGGTCATGGAAAGAACATGCTTGACCCGAATCTTTTTCTTCCTCTCGTCCGTGAGCGGTTGATCCCATATCTGAGGAATTAGAGAATCCTCGCGGCACGTCCCCACGAGTAAGGTGTCTAGGTTAACCCTGTCCTTATGTTCCTCGAGAAACACCCCGACTGCGGTCCCAAAGACAGATTTGGTGGACGACTTCATGTCGTTGCACGTGTGCTGCGTCCACGGCTGTGGTCCGCCCTCTGTCCCAGTCACGTAGCTTTCGCCGACGATGCATCCCTTGTAGACGACGACAAGGGCACCGCCAAAGGTTTTAATGAAAACCTCGTTATCATGGTATTTTGTTGCATCGTTTAGCTGGGATGCGTCTACCCCCAGAGCATACGGGTCACCAACACGCCAGCCCCCGTCCTGTTCAGGCGCTGGAAAATGTTCTTCACCCGCCATTCCCCGCACCAGCTATCTGTAACCCCATGCATTTTAAAGTACGTACAGAGGCTTCTGAGCAAAATCTTATTTCCCTTGAACCTCTCTGCTAGGGAAAGGCGTCCCATTCATAGATTCGAGCGATGCCTGGAGTAGATCATCGTGGAGATAGATAAGTCGAAGTGCGTCGGGTGCGGCAACTGCCACGCCGTGTGCCCCATGGGGGCCATCTCCCTGGACGCGGACGGCAAGTCCGTGGTCAACCAGGACGAGTGCGTGGAGTGCTCCACTTGCTACAGGGTGCTCAGAGACGAGGGGTACTGGCCCCCCTTCGTGAAGGCCGTGAGGGGCGTCCTATCTTTCCTGCACCTGCAGTACTTGGCGGCGGTGGACGTCTGCCCCACGGGCGCCCTGACCCCGCCGGACCTGGAGTACCCCAGGAGCCTCCGCGCGGCGTTCAGCGACCCCACCGTCGTCCACGCCGGGACCGGCGTAGGCGGCAGGGGCACCGAGGAGATCAAGACCAACGACGTCACGGGCAGGCTGCGTGAGGGAGACGCCGGCATAGTCGTGGAGCTGGGCCGACCCGGGACGGGCGCCCTTTTCCGCGACGTGGAGAAGGTGGCCATGGCGCTGGCTCCGCTGGAGCCCCAGTTCGAGCCGTACAATCCGGTGACCCAGCTCATGGTGGACACGAAGACCGGTAAGATGAGGGAGGAGATACTGGACGAGAAGGTGCTCTCGGCCATCATCGAGGTGAAGACCAGGCTGGAGAAGATACCGGACTACCTGGAGACGCTGCGGGCCATACAGGATGAGACCGATGCCGTGTTCAGCGTAGGCGTCGCGTCCAAGTGCCTCCCCGACGGCTCCATCCCCCACGAGAGATGGGTCAGGGAGGCCGGGTACACGCTGTCGCCCAATGGGAAGACGAACCTCGGGCTGGGAAGGCCCCTGTTCCAGGAGGAAGGGCGATGACCAACACGCTGCACAGGCAAGGAGCCGTCGACGCCCTCAGCGAGGACTACGTGATCTTCGTCACCATGGCGAGGGACATCAACCGGGATGGCTCGGCGCCCAAGATCCACGAGTTCCTGCGGATATGCCAGAAGCATAACCCCGTCAACATCGGCAGCAGCAAGATGGGCACCGTCCTCCAAGATGACGTGAGCTTCCAGGGCCTCGTCACCGGCCTGAAGGACGGCTCGACATCCGCCGCCGTGTTCACCGACCTCGACACGTTGAAGAAGGTGCTAGCGGAGCTCATTGAGGCGGACCTGGGTATATCCATTAATGTGAGCGGGCTCCTCGAAGGCGTGCAGGAGTGCTGCCACAGCAACGGCATCGAGCGGCACAGCGTCGAGCACTCCCTCGGGTTCTGGGGGTCTAGGGACCGGCTGCCGGAGAGAGACGTCTTGGAGATCAACACCCTCTGCGGCCACGGCATGGTGTCGTTCAGCCTCATACGGAAGATGATGGAGCAGGTCAAGATGAGGAGGCTGACGCCGAGGGAGGCCGCCGAGATCATGGGGAGGTGCTGCGAGTGCGCCGTGTTCAACACCACCCGAGCCGAGCACCTCCTCGAAAAGGTGCTGGAAACCTGATCGATGAGCCCTTATCAACCTTATCCGTTCCAGCTCCAACTCATCTGCACGCGCGCCTGTGTTTCCTAAAGGCGAGTTCCGTGTAATCCATAGTAAATGTAGGTTTCCATTAACATAATTAGATAGAGAAAAAGGGGACGAATCTGGTTATATGATGACAAGTGTCTGGTGATATCTCCACTGGGGGTATGGTTTGCCCTCTGACGCCAAAATGACATGTGCGCGGCAATGAATTATTAGTTTCCGAGCACTAACTTGATGCCACAGGTAATCGGCATGGATGAGTATTCTCGGGTCCTCGCGAGATTTGTGGTCGCCCTCCGGTATGAAGGCCTTAAACCTGATGTAATCGAGAAAACGAAGATGCATTTCCTCGACTCTCTCGGTAACATTCTTGGAGCCGTTGAGATGCCTTGGTCCCAGATGGTAGTCGAGGTGGTAAGGCAGATGAGAGGAGCGCCCCAGTCCACGGTGATGGGCTTCAAAGGCAAGTATCCCATGATGATGGCTGCCCTGGCAAACGGTACTATGGCTCACGGCATAGATGCGGATGATTCCGGAGCCAGGCCGAGTTGGGCGCACCTCGGGTCATGCATCATCCCGGCGGCCTACGCCGCCGCGGAGGCTGAACAGGTCACCGGGAAGGAGCTGATCACCGCGACACTGGCGGGATACGAGGTTAACTGCCGTGTAGACTCCTCTGTTTACCCCGGCCTTAGAGACCGAGGGTTCCACGCGACAGGCGTAGTCGGAGCCATCGGTGCGGCTGCCGCCGCTGGAAAGATACTTGGTTTAAACGAGGATCAGATGGTGAACGCCTTCGGTCTCGCTGGCACTCAGGCGTCCGGCCTCGACGAATGGTTAACCACGGGCGACATGAGTAAAAGATTACACGCAGGCAAGGCAGCAATGAACGGCGTTCTCTCGGCGCTACTGGCACGGGAGGGCTACACAGGGCCGTCCACCGTCTTCGAAGGAAAATATGGCCTGCTCGCGACTCATGCAGAGAGCTACGATCTCTCACGGTTGGCGGAGGGGCTGGGGACGGAGTTCAAGATGCTGGGATGCAAGTTCAAACCATATGCGTGCTGTCACGAGTTATGTGCACCGATCCGCCTCGCCCTTCAAGCTCAGAAAGATCATGGGATTAGACTTGAGGACGTCGAGAAGATACGGATCGGTCTAAACCACATCACGGCTGAAAACCAGTTGAAGGTGGCGGAGACACCCCTCCACGCCCAGAACCACGCAGCGGTGGCTGTCGCCATCGCCCTCGTTCAGGGTCAGGTGTTCATGAAGGAGTTCTTCGAGTGCTACGACGATCCCAGGGTTATCGAGCTTGGCCGGAAATGCGAGGTCTACAGCGACCCAGAGATAAACGAAGTGTTTCCAACGAAGATAGGCACAAAACTGGATATCATAACCAAGGATAACCATTATTCCATGTTTGAGGAAGATAAGCTACCAATCCCCAACAGCTTCATCAAAGAAAAATTCGCCGCGTTGGCGTCTTCGCAACTATCCGAGGAGAACATAGAAAAAGTTGTTCATATCGTTGATAGGTTGGAAAACCTGGAAAAAATAGTTCAACTATCAGACTTTGTTTCATAGTTTTTCAGGCACCGCTGAACATTAATAGTTTGATGCACGCGGACGCGAACATGTGCGCTCAAGAGGATTAAAATATCCTTCGAAACAAGTGATGAAGGAGCGACAAAGATGTCTGTCGAATGTAAAGTAGAGGCGATAACACGGAAAACCGTCATCGGGAAGACCGTCATCAACGGAGAAAGTGATTCCAACGCCGGAGCCATAGCACTGGGCGGGTTCATAGTGGCCGTCGATCCCTCCTCAACGGCTGACTCGGCCCCGATCTTTCGGAGAGGCATAGAGGACCACTTCAAGTTACCGACGAGATACCTGCTCGTCACACACTACCACGGAGACCACACCCAAGGGATAGGGGCGTTCCGAGACACCATCGTAGTCGGGGCGAGACAGCTTCACGATCAGATGATGAGAGACGGTAAACCCTTTCCACCCGAGCTGATGTTCACCGACAAGCTGATCATCGAAGACGGTGGCTCCCGGGTGGAGCTACATTACGCCGGCGGCCACACCGTCTGTTCAGCCATAGCTTACTTCCCCGAAGAGAGAGTCATCTTCCTCGGCGACACGCTCTTCGCAGACGAGTTCCCGTGGGCCGGCGACCCCAGCTGTAACCCCGATCAATGGATCGCATTCTTCGAGAAGACCCTGAGGCTCGACTTCGACCACGTCGTCCCAGGTCACGGCCCTTTGTGCGGCAAGGAGGAGGTCAGGAGGCAGCTCCGCTTCTTGAAGGAACTACGTGAGAACACCCTCAAGGCCGTTGAGATGAACGCGGGCCCAGCCAGTATAGAGATCCCCATGATCTATGAGAAAGTGCCTGAGTCGAGGGACACCAGAACGCAACGACACTTCTATAACTTCTACTCAAAGAAAAACGGCTAGATCATGTTTTATTGGGAAAACCTGGTGATATTGTATGCCCGAATACAAGGTTAAGATCACTGTCGTGAAAAACTTCAGCCCTGAAGACGTTTTCGGCGAGAAGTTCCATCGACCCTCCGGCAGGGAAATCGAGAAATGTGATCTCGACGAAGGAGACGCCTTCATCGTCACCGACGGTAACATGCCTGACGGTTTCTGTCACCACGCCTGGTTCGGCATGTACCCGAAGGTTACCTTCATCCGGTACGGCGGCGAATTCGATGATTGGGCCGGGAAAGGCGTCGACTATGTCTGCTGCCCCGACGGCATCCGCCCCGTCGTCTTCAAGCTAGAGAGGGTCGAGGATTAGGACACGAACAATGGAGATGTAAAAATGACGAAGGTCAAGATAACCGTCGTGAAACGTTTTGGGCCGGAGGATGTCTTCGGCCCAAATCATGATGTAAGGAGTCTTTCTGGTAAGCCTATCACTAAATGTACGTTGTTTGAGGAGGGCGCCGAGTTCATCGTGGATAACATTGAACGTATTCCCGACGGCTTCTGTGGATGGGCGTGGCGTGACATCTACAAGGATCTGTCGGTCCTCTTCTTCGACGGTAACTTCTATCGTCCAGAGAAGGGCATGGCCTATGTTTCCTGTACGGACGGCCGTAAACCGGTGGTTTTCAAGTTAGAGCGAGTAGAGGAATAAACAATCGACTGTTGGTGCCGTTTTTTATTTATCATTCGACCACGGAGATGTGGGTCCACCCCGCGCTCCCGCTGTCGCCGCCCTCAAGCATCTTCGTGGTGAGGATCACGTCGTCGAACTCCACGAAGCTGACTCCCCCGTAGCTGACCCTGCCGTAGGCGGAGTCATCCAAGACCTGCCCCGTGGTGTACTCCGTGGTCCTGCCGACCTTGTGGATCTGGTCACCCACCGTCACAGGCACGATCTCTTTGTCCACGGGGCGCCAGCCAGCCGCCTCGATGTGCTCAGCCTTACATAGGAAGCTGGACTGATCGCTTCCCGCGAAGCCGAGCCCCACGAAGCCCTCGCATTCTTCGGCTGAGTATAACCTGATCTCGTAATCGACTGTCGGCTCAACCACACCGAAATCGATCCTAGCCTTCTCGACTAGGGAGAGCTCGAACCGGGTCTTCCTACCGAGGAGGGAGCTGACGCCGTTCAACACGCCGGCAACCGCGTTGGATAGGGTGCACTCGCTCCCGGCGAGGGACTGGTGCCAGAGGTAGGTAGCGACCACGTCCTCCGGGACCCTGCCCTGGTCGGCTCGACCGGGCTGAACGATGCGCGTCTCCTCCGAGG
>CAZQOX010000050.1:0-7721 GCA_964594895.1 uncultured Candidatus Bathyarchaeia archaeon | reverse complement strand
CCGAGGGCATCGAGGACGGCGTCTACCTGACCCTCCGCGGCCAGGGAGAGGCGGGGAGGTACGGAGGCCCACCGGGCGACCTCTACGTCGTAGTCAGGATCAAGCCACACAGACACCTGATCAGGCGCGGCGCGGACGTAATCTATGAGGCTGAGGTAAACTTCCCCCAGGCGGCGCTGGGCACCGAGATAGAGGTGCCCACGCTCAAGGGAGCCGAGAGCCTGAAGGTCCCCCCAGGCACCCAGAACGGCGACATACTAAGGATGAGGGGAAAAGGAATCCCGGCGCGCTTCGGGCAGGGGGACCAGCTGGTCCATATTACCGTTGCGGTGCCCAAGAGGCTCACCAGAAAGCAGCGGCAGCTCATAGAGGAGCTGAACCGAGAGCTCGGTAAGAAGAGGGGCTTGTTCGGCTAGCTATCTCAGGTCTATGATCTCCTCTACTCCGGGGCCGGTGCCTATGAGAGTGACTGGTAGCCCAACCTTTTCCTCGATCTCGGCTATGAAAGCCTTCGCCTCGTCTGGCACGTCGTCGATGCTGCTCGCGCCTCTGCACTGGGGGTACAGTATGTCCATCTTGGTTATCGCGAGCTGCGTCGCCCCGTTGATCATGGCCGCCCTCTTCGCCAGCTTATGGTTGAAGGGGGCCGCCCTTCTCTGCCTGCCGGTGACGGTGCCGTACTCGTCCCAGCCTCTCCTCTTGGCCTCCTCGCCGCTGATCTCGCCTTCCAGGGGCCCCGCGCCTACGCGGGTCACGTAGGCCTTGCAGACGAGCACCACCTCGTCGACTCTCGTCGGGCCGACGCCGACGTCGCTGCATATGGCGGCGGCGCACACGTCGTTGCTGGTGACGTACGGGTATCCGCCGTGGTAGAGGCTGATGTAGGTCCCCTGCGTCCCCTCGAGTATCACGTTCTCGCCGCGGTCCAACGCGTCGTTCACGAGCCGCGGCACGTCCATCATGTAGGGCTCAAGCATGGGTATCTCCCGTGCCATCTTCGCGGTGCGCATGGCCCTGTCGGCGTTGCATGGGCCGGTTCCGGTCCCGGTGGTACCGATCTTCTCCTTGAGGTGGCCCTTACGATCCAGCTCGATGTGTTTTGGCTCTATGATGGCGCATTGGGGGTCCAGCCCCACGCGGCCCTCTACGCCCGTCTCCTCGACCTCCCTCAGGAAGACCGCGGGGTTAACGACCACCCCCGGCCCTATCAGCTGGAGGGTCCTCTCGTTCACGAAGCCGCAGGGCACCATCCTGAGCTTATACTTGACGCCGTCGTTGACGACGGTGTGGCCCGCGTTGGGCCCCACGCCGCCCCTCACGCAGACAGCGGCGTCGTCCGACACCGCGAGGTATGACACTATCTTTCCTTTACCTCCGTCTCCGAAGAAACCGTCGACAACCACAGTGCAGCTCATAAACCTCACCGAGCCGATCAACCCACCCCAACAGGTGATATAAGTTTAACGCATATATCGGCTGGGGTTAGACACGGTTTTAACTAAAATATGTAATAAACGGATCTTTATCCGTTATAGATTGACTTGGGTTAAAGAATATCATAGTCAATCACTTTATTACGTCAACTTTGAGCATTATCCTCGAACATCTTGAATCCACTGGACTTTGTTTCGGGGGAGAGGGTGGTGGAGCTCACCAAGACCCTCGTCGAGATACCCTCGGAGACGGGGAAAGAGCAGCGGATCGCTGACAGGATTATCGACTACTTCACTGAACTGGGGCTGAGCGACGTCACCCGGCTCCCAGTCGAGGATGCTGGAGACACCGTGGTGGCTGTCCTCAGAGGAGGAACCGGACCCAGGATGATGCTCAGCTTCCACATCGACACGTTCGACGCCTTCGAGGGATGGAAGACTGAGCCGTTCAAGGCGGTAGAAGAGCACGGCAGGCTCTACGGGCTGGGCGCCCACGACATGAAGGGAGGAGTAGCGTGTGCACTGGCGGCGGTTGAAGCAATCGTCAAGTCCGGCGTCAAGCTTGGCGGCGACTTGATCGTCAGCGGCACCAGCGACGAGGAGTACTGGAGCCGAGGCGTCCACGAGTTAATCAAGACAGGGATGCTAAGGGACTGCAGGTACTGTGTCGTTCCTGAGCCGGCTGCACACGCGACGATCATCATCGGGCAGCTGGGTAGGCACGTGTTCAAGCTCAGGTTCCACGGGAGCTCGGTGAGCGCGGCCTACGACGAGGGAGTCAACGCGATAGTGGACGCAGCGAAGGTGGTCGCGGAGTTTGAGAAGCATAAACCGGACGGGTTCGGCTACATGCCGGAGTACGAGATGAGGGGCAGCCTCTGCGTCACAGGGTTCCACAGCGGCGGAGACAAGATCTATGTGCCTGAGCTCGCCGAGGTGACCATCGACAGACACATACTGCCGGGTCAGGGCGTCGAGGAGGCCGCCCAGCAGATGAGACAGATGATCGTCGACGCCGGGATAGAGGGCCGCTACGAGTTGACCTGGGATGAACGCCCCACGCCGGCGCCCACCAGCTACATCACTCCTCCAGACTCGGAGCTGGTCGCGACGGCTAAACGAAACCTCGAAGCAGAGCTGGGGCAGGAAGTCAAGCTGGCTCTGGCGCGGAGCGTCGCTGACACCAACCACATCGCCGTGCACGGAGGAGTACCCACCGTCATAATGGGTCCGTCCGGCGGAAACACCTGCGAGGCAAACGAATGGGTGGACACGGAATCTCTGCCACAGATTACACGGGCACTGGTCAAAACAGTCTTAGATCTACTCGGGACGATATAGGTGGCAACTCATCCCAGCCGAAACCAACCTCTTTCAAATATATAAATACAAAAACGTAATCCAACACGAATATTTTACATAGTTCCAAGTGACAACGATATTGAACTTCTCACCATAACTATTGTTTATCCAAATATATATTCTCATCCAAAATACCGAGGGGTGGGGTTCAAAACCTAATGCGCGCGCGCGGCATCACATTTCATGGGAGTCCCTCCTCCAGGCCGCACCCTATAGTTACAGTGAATCCGATGAAAACAATCCGTGCGTCAGCCATTCAGCTCACGGCCTAGGAATTAGGCGAAGTGAAGAAAAGATTTGGGAAGAAAGGTCCAGATCCTCCCTCAGCTCGCGTCTAGCGAACGCTTTTATCAGCCCAGGCCTCCTGGTAACCTCGACATGGCACTCACGTTTAGCCTCTCCCTCAACAGCGGCCACGGCCCCACCGAGAACGCCGTCAGGTACGCCATCCTCGCAGAGAAGGCGGGGATGGACTGCGTCTGGTACTGCCAGGACCTTTTCCAGAGAGACGTCTGGGTCTTCCTCACCGCCACAGCAGCGAACACCGAACGGATCCACCTGGGCACAGGGATAGTGACCCCCTACACCGTGAACCCAGCCGAGCTCGCGATGCACGCCGCCACTCTCGACGAGTACTCCCACGGTAGGGTCAGGCTTGGCATCAGCGTCGGGGCCGTCGAGTTTATGAAGTGGATCGGGATCGAGGCCCGGAGGCCCCTCTCCGGGATGCGGGAGAGCTTCACCATCATCCGGAGGCTCCTCAAGGGGGAGCAGGTGGAGCACAACGGCAGGGTCTTCAAGGGGTGGACCCGGGACGCCTACATGAGGTTCCAGCCCATCAGGGACTCAATCCCCCTATACCTGGGGGCCCAGAGCAGGAGAATGTTGGAGCTCATCGGGGAAATCGCCGACGGGGGCCTCCCCCTCCTCTTCCCCCCCGAGTACTTCGAAACCGTCCAGGGCCACATCGCCAACGGCTCCAAGAAAGCGGGGAGGAGCCTCGAGGACATCGACGTGGTGGGCTGCATCTGGTTCTCCGTCTCCCAAGACCCCGAGAAGGCCAAGGATGCCCTGAGGAACTTGGTTACATTCTATGGCCCCCACCTCGCCCCCGAGATGATCGCCAAGATAGGGTTATACCCCTCGGACTTCGACCCCATCAGGAAGGCCTACGCCGCGAGGGACTCGGAGAGAGCCAGGGCGCTGATGACCGACGAGATGGCAGATATCGCGATCCATGGCACTCCCGAGGACTGCATCCGGCGCCTTGAGAAACTTGTCAAGAGGGGGCTCACCCACGTCAGGTTCGGTCCCCCACTCGGCCCCGATCCCGCTGAGACCATCAGGCTCATCGGGGAGGAGATAGTCCCCTACTTCCGGGAGAACCCGCCCCATTCCTAAAAGTTATAGACTTGAATGTGCGCGCATATGAAGGGAGGCCATAATTGGGGCAAAGACGCTAGTTACCGTCCAATTAGAGGTTCAGAACCCGGGAGATGTTCCCCCCGAGAGTCTGCTTTCATTTGATAACCAAGATGATGGAAACAGCTCTCTCAAATAAACACTGAATTATTTAATCAGCCTGCGCGCATTTAAGCAGTGAATTTTTAATTGCTTTTTCTGATAAGTCGGTTGCTTATGAGTTATGGTTAATCGCCATTATGATTCCAAACACACTCAATTTAGCCCAAATGAATGGGAATTGAACAGAAACGACTTGATAACTATATGACTAATTCAAACAATCTAACGTGGAGTATTGAAATTCTGTTATTCCAAGTCAAGCAGTGTCGTTGTGCGACCAGTTCGGTATCCTGCCTCTAAAGAACAACAGAAATAGGCCTTTAAACACGTTTATTACTTACTTTTCCCTTTACCCCACCGGTGGTTTTAATGCGTATGCGCCTAAAAATAACTAAAAAAACACCGAGCGGAACCTATGCAATAGAAAGCCTATCCATAAAACAACTCAGAGAACTAAACCAATTGAAGAAAAAACGCAGATGGGAGCTCAGCAAAAATGGCATGAATATCTATCTAGAAGCAGAGTAGCCCCGCGCCGAAGGAGCGGGGTACAGAGGGCGCCTCAGCGCCCGTACACAGCACACCATGTGCACATATATTTTTAAAAAGCGAAGAGGCGCCACATCGCAAGGAGCGAAGCGGAGTGTGGCGCCGATGAGCGGACCCAGCTATTTCTCCGCTTCTTCCTCCATCTTCTCTCTTAACATAAGCAGCAACTTGTCGGGGTCCTTCTTGTAGAAGACGTCGAATACTTCAAGGTTCTTCATGTAGCTCAGCACCGACTCGTACCTGTCCTCAAGGCTCTGAAGGGCTTCAATGGATACCTTCTCCTCATCCACCCGGGCAAGCTCAGACTGCAGATTATCTACCCGGGTCTTATACGCCGTGTTCTCGCGCTCAACCTGAGTCAAAGCTTCCCTGAGACCCTCAACGGCTTCTGCTAGCTTGTCTACCTCTGAAGCCTTCTGCTTAAGCCTCCACCCGTTAACCGCGAGCTTTGGGAATATCTTCTCACGGTACGTCCTCACCAATGTGCCCAAGGATATCGAGTAGTTCGCCTTCGCCGACTCCCGCAGGTGCCCCATCAATGTGTCTTTGATCTCCTCGTTCACGTCACTATCCAGAATAGCCTCATTATAGCTGTCCCGGAGGTCCTTGAACACGAGCTGCGAGCCCCTTGTCTCGCCCAGCGTCTTCACCGACATGTCCTTGAAGAACTGGTTAAGGTTCCGCGGCGACATGCTGGAACCCTTGTACCCCTCGAACACCCATCCGCTTGACGGCTTGCCCATGTCGATCCAGTGAGCCCGGAGATAATGCAGAAGGTCAGGGTTGAGTATGAACACGTGTAAGGCGCCGGTCTTCTCTCTCACGTTCTCCACGTGGATGAACTCGCGTTCCTCTGACTCGAAGTCGATGTTAAGCCGTTCCCATGTGAGGGTCACTATATCCGCGGGGACGAGACCGCACTGGTAACCGAAGAGTATGGCGAGGGTCTGCTGGTTATTCCCCAGCTCTATGATCAACCTCATCTCATCGTTATCCGGGTACCGTTTTGTGACTTCAAGTCCCTGAGCTAGCTCGCTTGCCGACTTGTCCGCACGCTTCCAGAACGTCTTATCCAGATTCAAGCCAAGACGGTTATTCGAGAAGAACCCGGCTACACGGCTCAGATAATTCTTGATGGTACCTGAACCATAGTGATGTTCTATTAGGTACTGTTTGAAATCGTCCATCCTATCCTCGTAATAGAATCGCAGTTTACGGTCGTCGCTCCTAAGATGGGCTTCCCGTTCAGCTATGATCTGGTCTGGTGACTTGTCTATGCAGTATAAGAAGACTGGAGCACAGACTTGTACCCTGTGTAGGTTCTCTTCTCCACTTTCGACCGGAGAACATTCATCGGCTCCGTGTCTTCCCAGTCAGGGTTCTGCCTCTTCCACTGGTTCACTGCTTCTCGGAGCTCTGCCTTCTTACTTGTTGCTTCTTCCACGTCCAACAATATTCTCACATCATCTTATCTTTCTTACGGTGTGAGAAATTCAACATCAGCGTCCCTTGTAACAAAGAACACCAACCCTACCCCAGAATTTTTTTCCTAAAATTACAAGTAACCTGTAAAATCTCCCCACAAACAAGCCTAATAAAACTCTTGTTCCATGTAACTAGGAACGTCCAAGATTTTTTTCTCGTTATTACAACCTACTTGTAATAAGGGATGGCAAGCCCTAAGAGCAGCGAATCCTTGAAACAAGGCATGAGGCTCAAGAAACACCTCCACTACACAGCAGAGGCGAAGTGGAACCACATGACAGGGGGAACCGCCCAGCTAGACGGCTTCACGCAGCCCTTCGACACTCCCCGCGAATACGATGGAAACGAGGCCGCCCCCTGCCCAGACCAGCTCTTCACGGCGAGCCTCGCAGGCTGCATAGTAAACACCTTCAACTACTACCGCCGAAAGCTCGACGCCGAGACGAGAGACCTGACGGTGAACGCATCCATGGACATCGAACTCACCGAGACAAGCGGATACAGGGTGACAGGCATCAACATAGAGATACAGGTGTGGAGCGACCCTGAAAACCAGGAGCTGAACCAGAGATGCGCAGAACGAGCCAGAGAGTACTGCCACCTAACCAAAAGCATCGAACAGGCCATCCCCATAACCACCACCATAGAGGCCCACGCAGAGTAACAATTATCACCCCACACACCACATCTCATACACCTTGAACACGGTAGGCATCCTCGTGGTGGGCAACGAGATACTCGAAGGCGTGGTCCTGGACACCAACAGCCAGTGGATCATCAACCGCCTCAAGCCCCTGGGGTTCCAGGTCCACGAGGCCATCACGGTCAGAGACAACGTGGAGGCGATAGGGGCCGCCCTCAACCGGCTCCATGAAGACGGCTGCAGCCTGGTGTTCACCACCGGGGGCCTGGGGCCAACCCATGACGACATGACCCTCCAGGGAGTGGCACACGGGCTGGGGCTGCCCCTGGAGCTGGACCAGGCGTCACTGAACATAGTGACGCGCCAGTACAGGGTGCTCCATGAGAGAGGCATCATAGAGAGTGGGATGATCACAGACAGCCGCAGGAAGATGGCCATACTCCCCCGGGGCTCCAAGCCCCTTGACAACCGGGTCGGCGGCGCACCCGGGGTCCTCCTGGAGGCACGGGGCTCCACCATAATCTGCCTGCCCGGCGTCCCCCTGGAGCTGAAGTGGATATTCGACGACCAGGTGACACCCATCCTCAAGGGGATGGTGAGGGAGGTCTACGCCGAGAGGATCGTGACGCTGCCCCTCCGGGACGAGTCCACCCTGGCACCCATCATCGACCAGGTCATGGCGGAGACGCCCGGCGTCTACGTCAAGTCCCTGGTGAAGCCCTACG
>CAZQOX010000049.1:0-7747 GCA_964594895.1 uncultured Candidatus Bathyarchaeia archaeon | reverse complement strand
TCTCCTGGTGTTTTAGGTCTTCCCCCTGCTTGACGTAGAACCTCCACGTGTTGTGTGCCCGGGAGTCCTCCAGGTCGAAGCGGCGTTCGATGGTCTGCACTCTCCCATCCTCGTGGTGTTGAACGTCCTTCGCCTCGAAGTTTTTGATGATCCAGTCACGGTTGGCGATGTCGATCACCAGTATCCCACCCGGCTTCGTGAGGGCGTGAAGCTGCCTGATTATGTCTAGGTCTGTCTCCCGGTCGTAGTAGCCGAGGGACGTGAACATGTTTATCACGGCGTCGAAGCGCCCTGCGTGGTCTTGCAGATGCTCCTCGACCGATCTCATGTCTCCTCGTCTGAACTCGACGTCGACGCCTCTCTCCTCCGCGAGCACCCTCGCTCTCTCGAGGAAGGTCTCCGATATGTCGAGCCCTATCACCCGGTATCCTCTCTGCGCCAGGGCTGTGCTGTGTCTGCCGATGCCGCATGCGAGGTCGAGTACGAGTCCGTCTCCGGGGACGCCGTACTCGTTGAAGATTTTTTCGAGGCCATCGGCGTCCTCGATGCTGCTCGGGATGAGCTCCTCGAGGGTAGAGACGTAATGCTCGGCGAACCTCTCGAAGAGGCTCTCGGTCCAGTGTCTAGACATGGTTACCTGACCCTTTAAGCAGTCTGAAGGGCTATTAATGTAGCCTCACGCGTCAGGCGCCGCAACGACGGGTCATTGAAGTCAAGCACCGGTTTTTCATCGCTTTTTTACGTAGGGTGAAGACAGTATCATGTGATCGGGTTTGCAGAAGGAGAAAGAGTTCACAGGGTACATGGTTGAACGTGGGAGCAGCCCAGAGCAGGTAGAGGCCGCCGTAGACGCGGTTAAGGAAGCCGCCACGTACTTCGAGGCGGATGGGAAGAAGCTCGAGAAAGCGTCAGTGGAGGACTTCAAAGGCTACGTCAAGAGGCTCATGGACGAGGGGAAGAACACGGAGGACACCCTCGTCGGGCTTGGGCGGTACGTCTACTTCCTCGACATGAAGGAGGTCTGGATATACTTCGCCGCCATCCTCGGGGGCCGCAACATCCTGCCCTCCATCTCGGAGAGGCTGGAGGAGATAGCGGGCGAGGACGCGAGGGACAGGGTGTTCAGCGAGGTCCGGGCCCCGCCGCTGGGCTCGATGCCTGCGGCGTACTGTGACGCCACCAAGAGCCTCATGGATGCGCTGGAGAAGGAGCTGAGCCCCGAGGTCTACCGGAGGGTGCTCGCCGGCAACCACCACAGGGTCAACCCGGAGAACTTCGAGAAGCACAAGAGGTGGCTGGAGGAGCTGGGCAGCGTCGACGCGTGGCTCAAGAAGATGCACGGCGAGGCCGTCGCCGAGCTGGAGCGCTATCTCCGGGAGGGTAAGGTCTGGTACGAGCAGGTCATAACCCCCGAGGTCGTGGAGTACGTCGAGGGCAACCAGGAGGTCCTGTCGGGGGTAAGGGACGGCGAGTGGATCTACAACACCAAGTTCCCGTACAGCCCCAAGGAGTATCTGGAGGAGAAGGACCCGCAGCTGAAGAGGTACTACATGTGCCACTGCCCCCTAGCAAGGGAGGCAATACTGACAGACGAGCCCAAGATCCCCGTGGAGTGGTGCTACTGCAGCGCCGGCTACGGCAAGCTCAGGTACGACGTGGCCTTCGGCGTCGAGACGGAGGCCGAGGTGCTGCAGAGCGTCTTCGACGGCAGCGACACCTGCAGGTTCAGGATAAGGATACCCAGGCACATCATGGAGAAGTACGTCTAGTCCTTCTGGGCGACTATCTCCTGCACGCGCCCTATCTTCCCGTCTTGGAGACGGACCTTTATCCCCCTGGGGTGGCTCCGGGAGTTGGTTAGGACGTCCTTGACTGTGCCACGCGTCAGCTTACCGGTTCGCTGGTCACGTTTCAAGACCACCATCACCTCTGTCCCGGGCTTCACGTTCTTCCTGACCCGTCCATCAGCGGCCATATCAGCCCTTCTGCAATGACCACGGTATATAGACGCTTCGCTTGAAGGCGTCATGACGCAACCTAGAACTAGCTACATGTGATTCGGGAGAATTTCCTTAAAATACAGGTTAAACGTGAAAAGCCGCCAGTAAAAAAAAGGTATTTCTAGTTGCGTGGAATAAGCGATTCTTGGGCCTATTTGGGGGCTTTTTTGGGGGTTTGTGTCAGGTTACTTGTAATCTTGGGAAAAAAATTTTTGGGCCAGGGTTGAAGTTCTTGGTTACGTGGAATAACGGAATTTCAATACTATCTTAGAGAATGTTTGAATTGGATATAGATATTAAGTCGTATTGTGCGCGCGAACTTCAGAAAAAAGAGAATGAAAACGGCGCGCATTAGCTAGGTTCGCCTGTGTCGAGGCGTATTGGCAACGGAACGTCCGGATAATCCTCCAGTCGACGTTTCCACGCGCGTCGGCCGATGCGCTCAGCCTCTTTGATGATGGTAGCTTCGTCCATCATCAGCACATCGCCATCGCGCATGACCCATTTCCCGTCTACCATCACTGACTCGACGTCAGAGGGCATACCGTTATGAACGAAGGCGGAGACGATGCGCATAGTTGGCACGAGGTGCGCGCGCTGAGTGTTGATCACGATGAGGTCAGCCTTCTTTCCCACCTCAATTGTGCCGCACTCGGTGAAACCTAGTGCACGGTGTCCGTTGGTCGTCGCCCACTGTAGAACGTCTTCCGGTGTCGGGTGCGTCCCATCTCCGAGGCGGACACGTTCCATGAAGAGGCCTGTGCGCATCACCTCAATCATGTCATGGGCCATGTTATCACTACCCATTACGATTGGCGAGCCATTAGCTTCGAGTTCGGCGATTGGAGGCGACATGCCGCGCCGTGCGGCGATCGCCGAGATGAAGCACACGGGTGTGCCCGAGCGACCAAGTAGTTGGACCTCGCGAGTATCCATGCAGCGGCAGTGCCCCGCGATTAGGTTAGGCCACAGGAAGTCATTCTGGAACAGGTACTCCGTCGGCAGTACGCCTCGCGTGTTTTTTACCGCTTCGACCTCCCACCACGACTGGTTGAGGTGGATCGACGAAGGGCGACCCCACTCCTCGCTCAGCTCGCGTATGCGACGCAGCATCCACGGCGAGCACCTCTCAGGCATGGCTGCGGCGCATGAGACTCGCACGCGGTCATTGTCCATGCCATCGAACCTTGAGTGTATCGACTTAATGCGCTTGAGGTTGGCTTCACCGCGCGCCTCGTCGAATTCAAACACACTCTTTTCCCTTGACATCCGCATAAAGACCTTCGAGGGGTCGACGTCGGAAGCTCCTACACCGAAAATGAAGCGCAGCCCCGAGTCGACTATCGCCTGACCATACTCCTCCACGCTTCCTATCTCATGCAGCGTCGTCGTTCCTGAGCGTATTGACTCGAGTACGCCGAGCTGCGCCATTACGGCGAGTTCGTCGTCGGTCACGTATTCTCTGATTCCCTTCGGATAACGCAGAGTCGTGGGGAATCCAAAGTCCTCCTCGATGCCACGATTCAGTGTGGCCGTTAAATGCGTGTGACAGTTCGCGAAGCCAGGCATAACCGCTTTGCCTCGCCCATCGATGCGCTCCGCCCGCGGATGTTTCGATGTGATATCACTGCTCGGCCCAACATCGATTATGCGGTCACCGTCGATGGCCACTGCAGCGTCGTACAGTACGCGACGACCGGCATCAGCAGTGATCACCGTTGTGTTGTGAATTATGATAGTCAAGTCGCGTCCTCCTTGATTGTCATCGTGTACTTATATATGATCCAATATGCTTGAGTGCAACAAACATCAATTACAAGATTATGACGTATCATTTCAGTTAATTGTTAATCATGTTTTTTATAACACTTACTTACGCTCGCATTAATAGAATAATGCACATGCAGTTGCAATGTAGTATCCCTGTTATGACTCATACATTCAACAAACATTAATTATTGACGCAGCAGAATATCGAACCCCTGCCGAGTCAGCTGGTTCCCTACATTATCATGTTTCCCTACACAGCGCGGCCTCCAACGGATGAGTAAGATCTGGTAGAAACCTTCCGCGAAGAATATCAGAGGCATCGATAACAGGGAGACCAGCGAGAAGACGCGAAGATGTACAGGAGCATGCTAGCGGCTGACAGATAGCCGGCCAACGAATCGGTTTCACTCTGCTGATTCGGTCGGCTAAAAACCCTGAAATCGGGAACATGAGGAGCCCCGCCGGAGGGCGAAGGCTGTTCACTACGCCAATCTAGGACGAGGTGCCGCCCAACTCGATGATGGAGAGCGAAGCGTAGGGAAGCACCATGCGTCTGAAGACCACGCCCAGTACCTAGCGCACCGTGAGGACAAGCATGTTACCGCTCATGAAACTGAGTCTCTCACGGACGCTCTGCACCCGATAAATCCGCCGTTACGGCGGATCGACCACTTATAGGGTTTAAGCTGGGTCGCGCCACAGTGGGCTGGTGCTGCAGTGGGGGCCGCCCAGCAGGTCCAGGTAGCCGCTGCTCCACTCGCGCACGGTCACCCCGTGGTCCCTGAGCGCCTGGTTGGTCCTCCTGTTCCTGTCGTAGGCGATCACGACCCCCGGCTTCACGGCCACGATGTTTGCGGCGCCGCGGCTCTGCTCCATCATGGCCTCCAGCAGGTGAACGACGTCGAAGGGGTCTTCGGGGACGCCACCCACGTAGATGAGCCCGTCCTTCTCCAGCTTGTCCTCCTTGATGAGGAAGTCGAGGAAGCTCTTCTCCGTCCTCAGAGGCTCGGGCCTCCCTCCGTGGTTCACGTAGACCGCCGTCCTGCCGAGGCTCCTGAAGTGGTCGGGGTGGACGAGGGGCGCCAACGGTCGCCCGTGGGCCTCGCTCTGCGCCCTGATGGCCTCCAGTGTCTTGAGGAGAAGCCTCTTCGGCGGATAGTCGTCCACCAGCTCGGTGTCGTAGACGTATGGCATGACTAGGGCCTTGCCCCTGTCGGGATAGTTGATGGTTACGTCCAGGTGCATGTAGTCCACCGCGGGCCTGTCGGCGAGGCTGACGACGCATACGTACTTCAGATCGCCGTCTGTGTCTGCGTCGAAGAGCCTCTTAGCCGTCTCCAGGACCCCGGTTACCGTGGACCTCTGCCCGACGCCGATGGCGATGGTCTCCTCATCGATGATCTGTGCGTCGCCACCCTCGACGCATGGGGGCTCACTGTTGACCTCCTCGGCGTCGTTGGCGTCGTACACGATCTCTACGTTCTCGCTGAGGACGGGGTCGTGCTCGTAGCAGAGCTTCACCACCCGTGGCTCGTGGCGGCGGCTGTACCGCCTCATGTTGCAGATGACCGTCCCAACCTGGGTGGTGAAGCTGGTGTCCCGGGTGTAGGTCCATGCGACGCGTCTGAAATCGGGGAGCACGACCCGATCCTGCCGCTGGTTATAATAGGGATTGGACGGATAGCCCCAGAACAGGTTGTCTACCGTTAACTTCTCTGGGTCAGGCTTCTCGGGCATACCCTCCCATATGTCCTCGACCATCTGCTCACGTTCTGCGGCGGTGGCGTCCTCGAGTATCTTCGTCAGCATGGATTTGACCTCAAATGTCTGGACGCCCTCGTCTCTGAGTATCTTGGATAGCTGGAGCCACTCCTCGTGACCCGGGTCCATCTGGGCGTGGGGGTCTCGCTCGACGTAGTGTAGGCTGGACTCCATGCCCGCGAAGGGCATCCTTCTTGTCCACAGCTGCTCGGCGGAGTCCTGGATGAGCACGGCGTGGAGCCGGCCTGACTCTGATTTGACGGTCCACATGGTGTAACTGGGGCTTGAGCGGGCTAAAGTATTTATGCGCGTCGATGGGTTACTCTCGGTTACCGGGAATAACTTGACATGTACGTTGACATTTAACATGTAAAAAAGGGGAAAGTTTTGAGGCAAACATCAAGGAACGTAGCAAGAAAATGAGACAACCGAGGGTAGAAGCCGGAAAAAGGCTCCCCCGGTTAGATAAAGAATAAAACCGCTCAATGAGAGTGTTCAAACAGGTTGAACCGGTACGCGAGGCTCGCACTCCTGCTGCTAGTGCTTACCCTGAGCGTGGGGATGCTCAGCACAGCCATAAACATACTAGGAGACATCACGCGCCTCGAGCTGGACGAGGACAAGCCCGGGCCCGCCAACCCGATGATGAACCCCGGGGCCCTCAGCAAATCATCCGAAGAGGTCGAGGTGGGCGGCGTGGAGCCCAGGAAGCTCGGCCCAATAATGGAGCTGCGGCTCCCACCCAAGACGAGGTACCTCAGAAGGGTGCCCGCGGAGAACTACACCGGGGGCACATGGTACCCCGTGACCGGCTTCACGTCCGAGCCCTACGACGGAGACCTCATACAGGACCCCACCTTGGGCGCGTCGGCCACCATCAAAAACCAGTTCTACGTGAACCCCCTCACCGTGTTCACGGGGTACGTGACCGTGGCGCCGAAGACCCAGTCGGTGGATTTCAACGGCAGCCTCATGTACTATCCCGAGGCGCAGAGCTTCGAGTCAGCCGAGGCCTTCACCGAGCCGTACTGGGTGAGCCACTCGATACACGCCTTTTCCGACACCGCGCTTAGAGCCGCGGAGCCGGTCCCCACGGAAGCCACCCTCGACGTGCCCACGCGGATGGAGCCGCGGCTCAGGGAGCTCGCGCTGGAGATAACGGAGGGTAAGACAAGCCCATACGAGAAGTACAAGGCCATAGAGGACTACCTTAGGGAGAACTACGAGTTCAGCGATGAGTTCACCCCTCCCCCGGCGAGCATAGACCCCGTGACATGGTTCCTGTTCAACGACAGGAAGGGAAACGGCGCCCACTTCAACTCCGCTCTGATACTGATGGCCAGGAGCATCGGCCTCCCCGCGAGGGCAGTCATAGGGTTCATGATAGACCCGTGGTCGGAGCACCAGTACGTCATGCCCCAGCAGGCCTACCTCTACGCGGAGGCCAACCTGGGCAGCCTGGGCTGGACCATCTTCGACGCCACCCCCAAGCACTTCGACGAGGGCGAGGTCAACATCACGAGGGAGGCGACGTTCACCAACATCACGGGGAACGACCCCGTGGCGCTCAAGGGTAAGACGTTCAACGTCTGGGGCACCGTGACGAACGTCAACGGCTCGGCGGTGAGCGGCCCACAGGTGGAGATAATACTCAAGGTAGACAAGATGGACATGAACGAGACCGGGCTCATCGTGGGCGTCGGCTTCGTGGAGGACGGCTTCTTCAACGTGACCTGCGACGCGTCGCCGGAGCTCGCGGTCGGGGACTACAACCTCATAGCCCACACCATAGAGAACAGGTGGTACCTGGAGAGCGTCAGCGACCCGCCCATACGGTTGATGTCGGAGACCGACGTCACCATCTCGGGCCCCAAACGCGTCTACGCGGAAAAGAACATAACGTACAAGGGCTACGTCGTGGAGACGGCCACGGGTGAGCCCCTCCCCAACGCAACTCTCCGCGTATGGTATCTGAACAAGACCATGGAACTGGTGAGCGACGCCCGGGGCCAGATCAGCTTCCCGACGCTGTTCCCGGAGGACGGCGAAGCCACAATCAGGATGAGGATGGAGGACACAGACTACTACGTGGGCTCCTACGCGTCCCTCGGCGTCAGCGTCATGCTGCCGCCGCCCTCCCCCGACAACCTGCTGGCCCTGCTCTTCGGGTTCCCACAGAACATAATAATCGCTCTGAGCGGCGCCATGGGCGTAGG
>CAZQOX010000048.1:0-7861 GCA_964594895.1 uncultured Candidatus Bathyarchaeia archaeon | reverse complement strand
TCTACGACCAGATGGGTGACCCGAAGTACGTCGTCGCCGTAGGCGCATGCCCAACCGGTAAGGGTCCTTTCCACGACTCGTACGCCGTCGTCGCGGTGGACGAGTACGTCCCCGTTGACATCTACATTCCAGGTTGTCCGCCGCGCCCCGAGGCCATCATACACGGGATGATGCTTCTTCAGGAGAAGATAAAGAAGGAGAGAAGGATTGGTGTCAAAGATTAGCGCTGCCGACTTCGTCAAGGCGTTCCAGAAGGCTCACCCTGAAGCAGTTAAATCCATGGAGACAACCGGTCCGAGGAGAGCCAACCTCGTGGTCAACAACGAGAGCTTCCTCGACGCCGCCAAGTCGCTGAGAGACGACTTCGGGCTCCTCATGCCCGTCTCAGGGGGAGCCATAGACTATCCTGACGACAACAGGATTCAGATGATCTACTACTTGATGCACCCCAGCAGTAGATTCATGTTAACCTACAGGGTGGACCTGGGTAGGGATGACCCCAAGCTGCCCAGCTTAACCCAGGTGTGGGAAGCCATGAGCTTCCATGAGAGGGAGGCCCACGAGATGTTCGGAATAGAGTTCGAGGGCCATCCCAACATGATCCCACTTCTGCTTCCGCCTGACTGGAAGGGAGGGCACCCCCTCCGTAAGGACTTCAAGGGGGAGGGCCAGCAATGAGAGAGCCAATGATAGAGCCCGACGTGATGCGCATAAGCTGGGGCCCCCAGCACCCCATGAGCGGCCAGACAAGAATACTCCTTGACATGGATGGGGAGAAGGTCCACAGGATCATCGCGGACCTGGGTTTCACCCACAGAGGCATCGAGAAGATCCTCGAGAACCGCAGCTTCTTCAGCGGGATAATCCCCGTGGACCGCATGTCCATGGTGGACACCGCAAACATGAGCATAGGCTACGTCACGGCCATAGAGAAGGCCGCGGCCATCGAGGTGCCGGAGAGGGCCAAGTGGATAAGGACCCTGATGTGCGAGATGAGCAGGATCAACAGCCACCTCTACGCCTTCGGGCTCCAGGCCGAGTCCACGGGATACTTCCCGGCGGTCTTCCTCTGGACAACCGTCGACCGTGAGATACTCCTAGACCTCTTCGAGGAGCTGACCGGGGCCAGGTGGAGCTTCAACCACTTCTTCCCCGGGGGGGTACACCAAGACCTGCCTGACGGGTTCAGGGAGAAGGTTCTCAAGGCCGTTAAGTACCTGCGGGGGCGGTTCAAGGACTACTGGGACGCCATGGTGGAGAACCCTCTCTTCGAGAACAGATGCAACGGCGTCGGCATCTTAGAGCCGAAGGACGCCCTGAGGCTGGGGGCCACAGGCCCCGTCTTGAGAGGCTCAGGCATCGATATCGATATGCGGCGGGACGAGCCCTACGACGCCTACGGTGACTTGGAGTGGGAGGTGGTCACGGAGGATGCGTGTGACGTGATGGCCCGCACAAAGGTCCGGTACCGTGAGATCGTGCAGGCGCTCAACATCATGAAGCAGATCGCCCAGGGGATCCCGGACGGCCCCGTTAAGGGCAGGGTCAACGCCTTCATGAGGGTCCCGGAGGGTGAGTGCATCAGCAGGGTTGAGGCGGGCAGAGGGGAACTAGGTTTCCACCTGTTCACAAACGGCACCGGTAACCCGTACCGCGTCAAGATCAACTCACCGACTCTAAGGAACATGTACGTCTTCGAGAGGCTGGCTGAACTCGACGAAGTTCTTGTTGCCGATATACCCGTGATCATAAACTCGATAGACCCGTGGTACTTGGACTCGGATAGGTGACTGGAGGAAGATGAAATGAATACAAATAGTTTAATCGCCGGGACCCTAGCAAACCTGGTTCAGGCCGATCAGTTTAGCTTGCTGAGCGTCCCGTCCATGATAATCGAGTTCTTGGCACTAAACACTAAGCCGCTGCTGCAGGTGCTTCTGCTGCCGGGCCTCGGGTTCATACTGGGCTTCGCCATATTTGCAGTCTGGTTTGAACGAAAGTTCCTCGCCAGGGCCATGCTCAGGGTGGGGCCCTACTACTGCGGTGGCAGATCGGGTGTCCTACAGGTGTTCGCCGACTTCTTGAAGCTGTTCATGAAGGAGATAATTATCCCGGCCTCCATCGACTGGCCTTTCTTCGTGGCGATGCCCGTGTTTCTTTCTACTATTCCGTCGCTTGCGCTGCTGCTGATTCCCTTCGACTCGAACTGGGTTCTCTGGGACGCCGGCAGCCTAAGCTTGCCCATGTTCATGGCGATCATGGGGATCTCTCCACTGATACCTATATTTTCGGGGTGGGCGAGCAACAACAAGTACAGCTTCATAGGGGCCTGGAGGGTTGCCTACATGTACATCTCCGGAGAGATTCCGTTGGTCATCTGCGCCGCCGGTGTGGCGATAATGGCAGGCAGCATGGACTTGTTGAAGATCGTGGAGGCTCAGCAGTCCATGTGGTTCGCTGTCCCACAGGTTATAGGGTTCGTCTTGTTCTTCCTGGGCATCTTCATAGAGTCCGAGAGGACCCCCTTCGATATACCCGTGGCTGAGGTCGAGCTGGTGTTCGGTTGGAGAACCGAGTACAGTGGCATCCTCTTCGGGTTCACGATGATGGCCGAGTACGTCCTCTTCCAGGCGTGGACGCTGATGTTCGTCACTCTCTACTTGGGAGGCTTCAACGGTCCCGTGCTCATGGGTATGCCCACAGTCAGCCACATCTTCTGGCTGCTAGCTAAGTTCATGATACTTGTGGTTTTCATCATACTGCTGAGGACCGTCTTCCCTAGGCTCAGGATGGATCAGATGATAACACTGGGCTGGAGGTACATGACGCCTCTCGCACTGTTGAACCTGTTAATAGTGATAGGGATGAAGCTGCTGGGGGTGGCTTGATGTCCTGGCTGAGGAAGATGTTGAAACCACTCATGATCGTGGCCCCATACGTGTTGAGGAACAGCCAGACGGTGGCTTACCCGACTGAGCGCCTCATGTTCTTCGATAGGTTCAGGGGCCGCCACGTGTTCCATCTGGACAGGTGCATCAGCTGCGGGATATGCGCCAGGGTCTGCCCCGACGCCTCCATAGAGCTTGTTGAGATAAAAGGCAAGGACAAGAAGTACCCCCAGATAGACTACAACACATGCTGTCTCTGCGGATACTGTGTGAACCAGTGCCCGAAACAGGCGCTGGAGTTCACCGACATCGTCGAGTTCGCGACGGCGGACCGCAGCGAGCTGGTTTACTCCCCTGAGCGCCTCATGGAGGTCCCGGACATCAAGGACATTCTACCCATGATGAAGAGGAGGACAGAGGCATACCTCACAGATAAGGAGATGAAGTACAGGAAGGTGAAGGACGTATGATCGCGATAATAATAGTGTTAACGGTTGTAGTGGCCACGGCTTTTCTAGCTGTCGTCAGCAGGAACATCGTCTACGGAGTAGTCTTCCTGCTCTGCTCCAACGTAGCCCTAGGCATCGTGTACTACATGATGAGCGCGCCCACAGCCGCGATCTTCCAGTTCGCCATATTCTCAGGAGCGATAGTGGTCTTCTTCCTAATCACTGTCATGCTGACACAGGCAGGGCAGACCAGATTCGATGACGAGGAGGTGAAGGCATGAGTTCACGAATCCAAGGATACCTGAAGGTGGTAGGATTATGGGTCGTCGCAGGGTTGGCTCTGTCTTTCACGTGGCTATCAATCGGGGTGGAGTTCCCATACTATGAGAGTGACTCTGTAGTACCAGGGACACAACTTGTCCCGACTGAGCCCTACAAGGATATCGCCCCCGCTGTCTCAAGGTTCATGTGGGAGACCCGAGGACAGGATATCGCCTTGCAGTCTTTCGTGATATTCGCTTCGGTGATCTGCTGCTTGGCTATGCTGAAGGAGGAGGTGCCTGAACAATGATGCCTCCACTGTCGCTTGTATTTGTATTCATATTCCTTCAGTTCGTCATCGGTCTAGGCTGCCTGATGGTTAAGAGGGACATGGTCAGGATGCTGATCGGCGTTGAGATCCTGTTCAACGCCGCGAACCTCTGCTTCATCGCGTTATCGTCCCACATCACGGGGTTCATCGACCCCTTACCACAGTCCATCGTGATGATGGCCATCGTCATAGACGGCGCGGTCATCGCTGTAGGATTGGTGATAGTGCTTAACGTGTACAAGCATTACGGTACACTCGACGTCAGGAAACTGAGGCGACTCAAATGGTAACCCAACTTATGCCATTTCAGGGCCTGGCGGTTCCCCTGCCTGTGCTTGTGCTACTGGTGGGCGGTGTCCTCGCACCCTTCATGGGGCTGCTTGCCAAGAAAAACTGGGCCATGCTCCGCGAGGTCTGGACGATAGCCGTCACAGCCGTGTCCCTTTACACGGTCTACGGGCTGTATCTGCAGGTGGAGGCTTCAGCCGGCCATGTTCTCGTGGTATCGTCCTGGGGCCAGAGTCCACCCCTCTCAGGCTGCTTCGAGGTGGACATGCTGGGCGTGTTCATGGCAGGGTGCATAGCCTTCCTCGGGTTACTCGTGGCCATCTACAGCACTAGCTACATGAAGCGGGAGACGAGGCTGACGGAGTTCTACACCCTCGTCCTATTCCTGCTGGCGGGGTTGGTGGGCGTCACGATGGCTGGCGACTTCTTCACACTGTTCATCTTCTGGGAGCTCATGAGTATCTCCAGCTACGTGCTGGTCGCCTTCATGAAGCAGAACTGGGGCCCGCTTGAGGCAGGGTTCAAGTACCTTGTTATGAGCGCCACCGCCAGCGCCTTCCTGCTCTTCAGCATGGCGTTCCTCTACGGGATGACTGGAAGCCTGAACTTCGCATCCTTCGCGGTGGCCTTCTGGAACACGCCTCTAACCCCCTGGAAGATAATTCTATTCAGCTTCCTCATCGTAGGGTTCGGAGTCAAGGCCGCGATATTCCCGTTGCACACCTGGCTGCCTGACGCCCACCCCGAGGCGCCGAGCCCAGTCAGCGCATTGCTGTCGGGGGTGGTCATCGAGACAGGCCTCTACGGGTTGACCCGGCTCTTGTTCTTGGTATTCGACCCCGGCTTCTTCAAGGTTCCCATCGCGGTGCTGGCCCTCCTCACCATGACGGTGGCCAACATCTCCGCGCTCCTCCAGAAGGATCTGAAGCGCCTGTTGGCGTTCAGCAGCATCGCCCAGATAGGGTACATGCTGGTGGGGCTCGCCGCCGGAACAACCTACGGCGTGATGGGGCTACTGCTCCACGTGTTCAACCACAGCCTGATGAAGGGCGTAGCCTTCCTCTCGGCAGGCAGCCTGATACACTACGCCGAGACGCGGGACATTGACGAGCTCAGAGGCATCGGGAGAGCCATGCCGTTGACCTCATTCACTTTGCTTGTGGCGGTGCTCGGCCTCGGGGGGGTTCCCCCCATGAGCGGGTTCATCAGCAAGTTCATACTCTTCAACTCCGCCATGGGCTCCGGCCTGGCGTGGCTCACGGTGGCAGGCGTCCTCAACAGCGCCCTCAGCATGGGCTACTACCTGATCGTGATGAGGAACCTGCTGGCGACGCCTAAGGAAGATCATGGCATACATGAGGCGCCACTACCCATGCTCGCCGTCACGGTGTTGATGGCTGTCCTGATAGTATTCTTCGGGCTATGGCCTCAGCCAGCGATCCAGTTGGCGAACAAGGCGGCGACAGGTCTGGTCGAGAACGTGGCTGAATACGTTCACATCGTGTTCATGTCTTAACGACCCTTTTCTCATCCCTTTTTCCAGGATGATTCGTGGAGACTAGAGATCTTGATTAACCGTGATCGATTGCCGTCAACGCTTTTTCGATAAGCCTCATGGAGGCATCCATGTCGCAGTAGATGAACTTCAACATAGACTCTCTCGACAACCAACCCAACTTGGTCACAGCCTCGATCATCCTCCTGTTCCGGAAGATGACGTCGCTCATCTTTCGCAGACGGAGCGAGTTGTTAAGAGTCTCGCCAATGACTTTTTTCCAAGCATCGTCAAACCGGGTTAAAGGTTTTCCTTTGAGTACGCTGTCCGCAACAGTGTTCCCCGCTATCCTACCAATAATCAATCCTGGAGGCACCCCGCCTCCTACCGTCGGGATGGTGTGCCCCCCTGCATCACCGACAACCAACACGTTCTCCGTCGAAGTCCTCTCCAATGAGCCGCCGACAGGGATGTAACCGGCTTTGACGGCCGTCGGAACGGCTTTTACCAGCTTCTTCGACGAGGCTTCATGCTTGTTAACAAAATTGTAGTGGTAGTCCCTGATGCTTACTCCCTTCTCCATGAATGGGGTTCTCGCGCCCGTGCCGACGTTTGCTATGTCTTCCCCCTTGGGTATGATCCATGCGTAGGTGCCGGGCGCGATGTCCTCACCCAGGTACATATCCACGAAGTCAGGATCATGCTCCACCCCCACCATCTCGTACTGGTAACCCACCGCATAGTCGAGTGGGTCCTTGGAGACAGGTAAACCTGCTTGACGAGCCATCAACGAGAAAGCCCCGTCCGCCCCGACGACCACCTTGGATCTGAGGCAAAACGTGCCTTCGCTGTTTCTCACCCGGACACCAGTGCCGTTGTCCAGAAGATTCAAGGCCGATGTGAACGGCGCTATATATGCGCCCGCCCTCGCCGCCTCGTTGGCCAGATGTTTGTCCAAGAGTTTTCTGTCTACCACGACGCCGTTGAACGGAACAGACATCTCGACGTTGTTCGGAAAAATGAACTTAACATACTTGGTGCGGTTCACGATGCAGCGACTGGGTGGATCAAATAACTCGTCTAGATGGGAGACCTTGGGTGTGAGACGCTTCATTTCGTCGAGACTTGGTAGGTACTCACCGCACTTATCCGGCACACCTATCTCCAGTTCCCTTTCCACAAGTAGTACATCGAGGCCTCTCTCCGCGGCTGCCTTCGCGGTCGCCGAACCCGCTGGACCAGCGCCGACGACGATTACATCGTATTCTTGGTTTTTTTCTAGATACCGCATTTTGTCTGCTCCGATGTCAAGGGGCCTGTATCACGTCTAAGGATAACGTGTCTAAGCTATACGTGAAGCTTGAGTTGTACTGCTCTAAGAGTTCATAAAGAGACCCCTTAGCGTCGGATTCTGGGTAATCATTCAAGATGTCTCTTGCCATGTGTGAGAACTCCTCCATCTTGTCGACGGCCTTCTGAAGCGCCCCGGTTTCCTCGTAGACCCTGTGTATAAAATCAACGTCGAGGTCCCTAGTTTCACCCCTGTAAATGGATAGAAACTTTGACCTGTCTTCCTCGTTTATGGAGTCGGAGTTAACCGCATATAGTAACAGGAGGGATGGATCGCCGTTTAATAGATCATTTTTAGGCGAGTTTTCGCTGTTTTGTGGGGTAAAGGTGTCTATGATGTCGTCTCTTATCTGGTAGGCGTTGCCGAAGTATTTTCCAAACTGGGCTAGTTTTTTGACGTCTTCCGGGTCATTTGAGCCAATTATGCCTCCGAGAGCCGATGCTGCCTCGAAGAGGCTGCCGCTCTTCAGATAGTTCATGTAGAGGTAATCGTCAACTGACATTAGTTTACGCTTGTACTGGTTCTGTAATGTAATGCCTTGAACCATCTTGAGCGATGTCTCGGCTAACCATTCGACTATCTCCGGTTTCCCCGTCTTGGAGGCGTACATGAGACCTACGCTTAGGAGAGCGTCACCCGTCAGCACCGCCTTCTTGACGCCGTGCTTAGAGAATAGAGAAGGCTCCCCCCTGCGATACATGTCACCGTCGATTATGTCATCGTGGACTAGGGTGGCGTTATGAATCAGCTCCAAAGCTAAGAACATGTCACGGGTATCACGATAGTCTCCGCCCAGCA
>CAZQOX010000047.1:0-7863 GCA_964594895.1 uncultured Candidatus Bathyarchaeia archaeon | reverse complement strand
TGAAGTACGTCATGACGGGCAAGGGCGGCCAGTTCCTCAACGCGCTCAGGACAGTGAAAAAGTTTCTAGAGGATGAAGACAGGGAGTTCTAGCGGACCCCTCCTCCTCCTCCGCCGAACCCCCCTCCGCCACCAAACCCTCCTCCTCCGCCTCCGAACCCGCCGGAGCGTCCGCCTCTGCCTGGTATCGCGGCGGTCCGTATCGGCATGAAGATGAAAGGCATCACGGGGACGAAGCGGGCCGGCGCGTAGGGTAGGTCGAGCCTCCGCATGGCCTCGGCCACCTTCTCTCCGACGCCCAGCGCCGTGCCGTAGACGAGCCACCTGCCCCACATGTTCAGGTCCTCGGTCTCGTAGCGCTGGAGCTGGCTGAAGTCCGAGAGGTGCCGCCTGAAGCTGTCCCACTCCAGCTTCTCCCTGTAGGCGTCCATCTTCCACCTCCCGAACAGGGTCGTGGGGAACGTGAACGCTATGATGCACTGGATCACAGGTATGGCGCCGTACCAGACGGCCGACAGGAGGACGCCGGCCGCGTTCTCGGTGGTCACGAGAAACAGGATGGAGGCGAAGAAGATTACCGTGGAGGCTCCTAGGAACGGGAGTATGCGGGGCCTGCCGTTGTACGTGAACTCGTCGGCCACGGCCTTGCTGGGGCCACTCGTCAGCCGGGCGTAGTCCCTCAGCAGGCCGACGACCCTCCGCGCGATCACCTCGTCCTGCCCAACGACGTCGGCTAGGCGTCTCAGGTGCTCGGTGTTCACTACCCCTTTGACGCCGAGGTCGTCCAGGTAATCCACCACCTGGGACTCGTACCTGTCCAGGCCGCCCCTGTCGAGCACCTTCACCACGAAGTCCTCATCTCCAGTCATCTCGATGCTGATCTTCTTCCTCTCATGGAGGTCTAGGAGGGTGGCGTAGAGCCCGTCCTCGTCGTAGTCCCTGGCGTCGTTCTTGAAGACGAGGTTCACGAGCCAGGGCTTTCGCCCCTGGTTGGGGACCGTGCTGAGGTACGTTGGGACCGTGTACTCCCTCTCCTCGCCGTGTCTCCGGTATATGTAGAGGAAGAGCACGGGCACGCCGAACCCGAGGAGCCTGTTGAGCCACAGCACGCCGGTGGCGGCGGTGTACTGTAGACTGTACCAGAAGTTGGCGTCCTCGGTCTTCTTCCTGACGCCATCCACGGGCGTCATGAAGCCGCTGAACTCGTTGCCCTCGTTGATGAGCATCTCCACCTCCAGCAGCTCGTCTTTTGCGAGGCTGCCGCTGAACGTCATCCCGTCGCTGTTCTCCATTCTCACCAGGTTAGGCGGGTGGGGGTAGACCTTATCCACGTAGCCGGGATCAGCCAGGGTCACCCTGGCGTTCCTGTAGGGGATGTGCTCGCTCGCCAGCTTGAGGTTGAGGTGGGTGTGGGTGGAGTCGTACTCCAGCGGGGGCCTGACCACGTAGACGTACACTACGCGGTAGGTCCCGGGCTCGTAGTAGCCAGGGTCGAAGGCGCCCGCCTCGCTGCGGTAGGCCAGCCGGTCCACGTCGCTGTAATGCACACCTGGGTCGTTGGGGTACGACACGCCTCCACCCGCGTCCTTGACGTACGCCACTGTGCCGGGGGGATTCACGATCTTCACGAACTCGACGTGGGGATAATCCACGTACTCCAGCGTGAGAGGCGCATCCCAGTTGCGGAAAAGGAACCTCTTGCCGCCTACGTTCAGCCGGTAGCTGAACTCCTCCACCAGCGTCCCGTTGGGGTAGAGCGTGGCGGCGTAGTCCGCGACGTACGCCTCTTCCTCGAAGAGACCCGAGACCGCGCCTGGGATGAGCTGGCCCACCACGGCGAGGAGAAAAGCGACGACCATGTACGTGGCTATCTGCCGTTGCTCAGCCATCTACCTCACCGTGACGTCTGGGCGTCTCTCGATCTCTCCCTCGAACTCCAGGTAGCTCAGCTTCCTGGCGCCCGTCGCGCCGGCGACGACGTTGCTGGGTATGGTGTCCTGCATCGTGTTATACTCTTGGACGATGTTGTTGTAGGTGTACCTTTGGCGGGCGATCTCGTTCTCCACGTCAACGATGGCCTCCATGAGGTCCTTCACGTTCTCGGACGCCTTCAGCTCGGGGTACGCCTCGGCTACGGCGAGGAGGTTGCTCACTATCGCCCTGCTCTCCCTGTCTATCTCGTTGACGCTGTCAGGGTCCGCGTCGGTGACGCCTGCCCTCAGCTTGGCGATGCTCTCGAACACCTCCCTCTCGTGGGCCACGTAGCCCCTCACAGCGCCGAGGAGCTGCTCGATCATGTCCAGCCGCTTCTTCAGAGCCACCTTTATCTGGCCAATGTTGGCGTCGGCGGCGTTCCTGTACTTGGCGAGCCTGTTATAGATCATGACGACTGCGTAGACGACGACCAGAACGACGCCTAACAGAACGTAGTATATGGTCTTCAAGGTGAATCACTGTGTCTTCTTATTCATGCGTTGATTTAAACTCATTTGCAGGGAAACCTCCATATCGGCGACGCTCAACCTTATTCCAGTGATCGATTTGACGGATTACTCAAACCTCACGTGGGTTGAGGTCGAGGAACGGCTCAGGGACACCAGGCTCGTGGTCTTCCCCACGGGGAGCGTGGAGCAGCACGGCCACCACCTCGGCGTGGGGGCCGACTGGCTTCAGGCGGACATGATAGCGAGAAGGGTGGGAGAGAGGTGCGGCGCCCTGGTGCTGCCGACGCTCTGCTACGGCGTCTCCGGGCACCACAAGGAGTTCCCCGGCGTCCTCACCATGAGCTTCGACACATATAGGAGGGTCATAGCCGAGATACTCGACAGCCTCGCCAGGTACGGCGTGGAGAAGGTGGTCTTCGTCAACGGCCACGGCGGAAACACGGCTGCCATTGTGGAGGCGGCGAAGGAGGCACGTGACAGGCATGGGATGCTCTGCGCGGTCACCCACTGGTGGGACGTGCTTAGGTCTGAGAGCATCTTCGGCCACGCCGCTGAGGAGCACGCGGGCTACGCCGAGACTGCTCTCACCCTCGCGTCCAGGCCAGAGGCGGTGAGGATGGACAAGGCCGTGGTCAAGGAGACCAGGCAGGTGGACACGGAGATAGGGCTCATACGGGCTGGGCTGGCGAGGTTCAGGGACGGCGTCGTGGTGATACCCCTACGCACGATAGACGTCACGGACGTGGGGTCGATGACGGAGGCGCACCCCGACGAGGTGCAGACCACCAGCGACTACTCGATGATCACGGCTGAGTACGCCGAGGAACTCATGGAAAAGGTCGTGGACTGGCTCTGCGCGTTCATCGACAGGTTCAAGGGTTTCCAGGTGCCGCCCACCGAGAAGGCGTACCCCTAGACCCTGAGCTCCACGGATACAGCGTCTCCAAGGCTCAGAGCGAGGCCTCCTATCCTTCTCGGAAGAATCTTCACGATGGGCTCCGGCCTGGGGGTCAGGTAGAGGGAGAGGCCCAGCAGAGGCTCACCCTCTAGGGTGAACCTGAAGCCACGGGTGTCGGCGATGGCGGCCCTGTCTTTCAGCTCCTTCACGTCTGCGATGGGCTCGCCGAGGAGCCTCACCGTCCCGACGGTGGGTCGCTCGGTGTGGAAGCCCAGCCACCCATAGTACGGGATGCCTCCGTCTACCACGCCCGGTTCACCGTCAAGCTCGCCCGTCAAGCCGGCACCGTGAGAGCCCAGCCTCATCAACGCGTACTCGGGCTGGGTCAAAAGAACCTCCCCCGCGATCTCCTCCGCGGGCTCCGCGTCGCTGAAGCCGGCTAGCACTTGAATGATGTGACCTCCCCTCGCCCTGAGGGGATCCGACGGCTCCCTCACCTCCACGTGTATGTGGGGCGACGTACCCCAGCCATAGTACCCGGAGCGTAGTAGCGGCCCCATCTCGTCACCCAGGTCAACGTGGTCCCCCGTTGATAGGCGGGTGTCGACGTGCAGCAGCTTCACCACGACGCCGGGGTTGTCCGTGGGTCTGAGGAGGGTGACGACGTCGTACCCGGCGTCCGCGAACCCCCTGCCCCTCGGAGCCTTGATCCGCCTGACCTTCAGCACCTCGCCCTCTATGGGGGAGGGCGCAGCGCCGCCGAAGAGGAGGGAGGGGTAGACGTCGACGCCGGACTTGAGCCTGTGCCCGGGGTAAGGACTGTTGAAGAGGCTGAAACGCCCCTCCCGGGGGCAGTGTACCCTGACGCCCATTGACTCCGCTACCGGCATCATCCCTGACAACGCTTGACGTTTCTAGGAGTGGGCGCCTCCTGAAATTGTTTTCCCCATGGATAAATACGGTTTTAAATGGATGCACGCGATATTGTGAGTGAGTGTTCATGGAACCTGCTTTAAGGGGCATACTCGAGAAGGTCATAGACGAGGAGCTCAACGACGACAGGCTCACAGGAAACTTCCGCATATTCACCCAGTTCAGGAACGCCGGGTTGATCGACAGCGTCCCCAGCGCCATGTTCGGCCGCATATACACCAGGGCCTACAACGCGTGGCTGGAGTACAAGGCGGGCGACGACAAGCCCCTCAACAGGCTCGAGGCCACCGAGTTCAGCCGCATCTTCGAGGCCAGGGCCATGGAGATAAGGTCCAGGCTGACAGAGGTATCCAGCCTCTGACCGATAGAGCCAAAGTCTTCTAGAGTCATGTCAGTTTGTATGGGCGAAGCATTCGTCTCCGATGAGGAGTACCCGACGTACTTCGTCAAGCTGGAGGGTATGCGGGAGAAGGTGTCGGCGGAGCTGGGAGACTTAACCGGTGATGTGCTGGACATGGCTACGGGGTCAGCGTACTTCGCGATTGAGCTGGCCAGGAGACACCCAGGCATCCATGTGACAGCCATAGACATCGACGGCCTCAAGGCCGCTAGAGAAAACGTGAACCAGGGGAAGCTATCCGACAGGATAACGTTGAGAGATATGGATGCGACCAACCTCGAATTCAAGGATGGGAGCTTCGACCACGTGGTGAACTTCCTGGGGCTGGAGGACATCCACATGACGAGAGGCCGTGAAGGCGTGGAGAAGGCGTTCAAGGAAGCCCACAGAGTCCTGAAGCCCAGCGGATCGTTCTGCTTCGTTGCCATGCCCAGCGACGAGGCGGAGACCCCGGCCCAGCGAAACGAGATCGAGGTCTTCTCCTGGATATGCGACGCGACGTGGCTGACCAGAGCCGAGTACATGGGCCTCATATCTGGCTCAGGGTTAACGTTCGAGTACAGCAAGGTGTTCCGGACGGGGAAGAGGCTCACGGCTGAGCAGGCGAAGGAGGAGATGATGTTCGCCTGCGACAACGTCCCAGTCATATACTGTAGACCTGCGCGTAGTTTCGATGATGCATGGAAAAGGTTCGGCGACAGTATCATGGAACACGGGATGGGTCACTACTCAAGGCTGGAGCTCTTTGTTACTTGGAATAACTGAATTCCAATATCCTTGTTACATGAGACGCGTGTAGACCTTTGTAACAGTTAAGACTCTGGTTGCCACATATAAAACCGTGAAAATTACCAGAAGAAGAATCCTGCTCTTTTCATCTATGATATTTGTTGCCATTATTTTGGGGTTCACGGTTTGGGCATATACTCCGCTGGGTCCAACCCAAAAAGCAATAGATTCACTTGTGGATAACGAAAAAGTATCAATCACACAGGGAAAAAGCATAATCTTTCAACCATCTGAACCAATCGATACTGGAATAATTATTTATCAAGGAGGTCATGTTGATCCACGATCATATTCAGTATTAGCATATAGACTTGCAGAAGAAGGCTACATTGTGTTTATCCCCAAAATGCCCTTCAACCTAGCAGTTTTAGATAAAAATGTAGCCCTTGAAATAATCAATCAGAACCCAGAGATTGAGAACTGGGTATTAATAGGGCACTCTCTTGGCGGCGCTATGGCTGCAAGTCTCGTATATGATGAACCTAATGAATTTCAAGGCCTAGTACTTTTAGCAGCATATCCACCGGAAAAAAATGATTTATCATCCTACGAAATTAAAGTGACAACAATTTATGGCTCAAAAGATAAAGTTGCATCACCGATTCAGATCGAGGAATCATTTAATCTCCTCCCTCCAGAGTCAAGGAAAGTATTGATCGATGGAGGAAATCACGCTCAATTCGGGTACTATGGAAAACAAAATGGTGATGGAACCGCCACAATTACTCCAGAAGAACAACTCAGAATAGTACTAGACGAAATCCTACTCATAATACAATAATATCGAATATTCTAAAAATACGCACGCGCGCGCCTTATATTACGAGGAAAACCCCATTTATCGGAGGGAGAGAGCGCCTTGAATCTTCGTCTGGTCTTGGTCGGTTTCGGCAACGTTGCCCGCGAGTTCTCTAGGCTCCTGCTCTCCAGGCGCGAATGGCTCCTGAGGGAGCGCGGGCTGAGCTTCGAGGTCGTTGCAGTCGCTACGAAGTCTCGGGGGTCGCTCATGTCCAAAGAGGGTCTGGACCTGGAGAGGACCCTGAAGCTGTGTGAGGAGCGCGGGACCCTTCTGGGGTACGGTCCCGAGTCCACGAATCTCTTGACGCTGGAGATCATAAGTCGCTGCGGCGCGGACCTGATGATCGAGCTCACCACCCTGGACATAGGCTCCGGCAGGCCAGCCACAGACCACGTGAGGGCCGCCCTGGAGGCCGGGATGAGCGTCGTGACCGCCAACAAGGGACCCGTCGCCTTCGCCTACGACGAGCTGAGCTCCCTGGCCAGGTCGGAGGGGGGCTTCTTCAGGTTCGAGGGCACGGTGATGGACGGGGTCCCGGTCTTCAGCCTCGTTGAGAGGACCCTGCTCGGTTGCGAGGTCACCGGCATCAGGGGTCTGCTCAACTCGACGACAAATCTCGTGCTGGGGGAGATGGCCCGGGGCGCGAGAATGGACGAGGCCATCGGGGAGGCAAGGAGGCGGGGCGTCACGGAGGAGGATCCGTCCATGGACATCGACGGCTGGGACGCCGCCGCGAAGATAGCTGCACTCGCGAACGTTCTTATGAGCGCCGGAACTAACCCAAGGATGGTTGACCGCACCGGAATAAGGGGGATCTCCACCGAGGACGCCGTAGAGGCGGCGGGGCGGAGCATGAAGCACAAGCTCATCGCGAGCGCTGAACGGTCTGGCGGGACCGTGAGGACAAGCGTGAAGCCAGAGCTGGTCGGACCCGATGATCCCTTTTGGTCCGTGGACGGGACCTCCAGCGCCGTCACCCTGGAGACAGACCTCATGGGCGAGTTAATTATAGTCGAGAGGGACCCCACCCTCGCCCAGACGGCATACGCCATCTTCTCGGACATGCTCATTATAGCCGATGAGCTCAAGACCCGCGCTCCACGGATTTGAGGGATTCCCACTCTCAGCGCGCGCCAGCGCGTTGCTATATTACATGTTTATGTCAACTCCCTTACCACCAGAAAGACGACAATGATCTAGCCTTCCAGGGCCTACCCAGCCGAATAGCAGCCACAGCTACAATCAGCACCACAATTAAACAGAGCAACACGTGAACCACGACGTTCCTCAACCCCCGTAGCTTGAGACGATCTAAGCCCACCAAGTCGAGCCTGGAGTTCACCCTCTCAACAGACGCCCTCCCCAACCCGTAGATCCTCCTATCCTCCTCCGGCGTGCGCGCAAGACGTTGTTATCTTTGCACGAAAATATTTTATTACTTAAACCAATAGTTATAATAAGAAATTCAATATACGTGTCACATGGAATAACCGAATTTCTATATGCACATAAAAAAAGTTTGAATTAATCATATAGTTATCAAGTCGCTTGCTACATGAAATCCAGATTATTGATTTTCAGAATCTTTACTATAGATCCAA
>CAZQOX010000046.1:0-7892 GCA_964594895.1 uncultured Candidatus Bathyarchaeia archaeon | reverse complement strand
TACAAGGAGAACAGCGACGCCAGGTACGCCATCGACGTCCTCCACGGCTCGGGCAAGGCGGCGGAGCAGAGCGACGCAGCCCAGATCCAGCCCGAGCACGTCCGGGCGGCCGCCATGGGGGTCTTCCAGACCCTGAACAAGGAGGCGGTCAGGCAGCTCAGCCCCCACGAGAAGCTGGTGCTCCTCGCCGTCGCCCGGTTCTTCAAGGCCAACGACGTGACCCACGGCACCACGGGCGAGATCGAGGAGGCCTACCGCCTGGTCTGCGAGGAGTACACGGAGGAGCCGCGGGGCCACACCCAGTACTGGAAGTACCTCAAGAACCTGAAGAGCCTGGACTTCGTCAACGTCAGGCTCCAGGCGAGCAGCCAGGGCAGGACCCAGCTCATCAGCCTGGAGAAGATACCCGCCGAGGAGCTCGAGAAGGAGGTGGCGAGGATCATTGATGCGTCGTAGGGAGGATCGGATGGTCGAGGAGATCCTCGGCAGCAGGGGCCGCATCAGGGTGCTCCAGGTGCTCACCATGAGCGGGGAACTCAACATCAGCGAGGTGAGCCGCCGCACAGGCCTCAACTACACCAGCGTGGAGAGGCACCTAATGAAGCTCAAGGAGCTGGGGCTCCTCAAGGAGAAGCGGTACGGCAAGATCAGGATATTCCAGATAGAGTTCAGGAGCCTCGGCATAGTCTTCGAGAACGGTAGACCCGTGAGCGTCCAGATCCATGGCCAGAGTTCTTAGCCCACATTCATCGTGTGAGGTATGACTGGGTCGCCTTGGAGCCATGGACAGAACCGTGAACTACTCGGCGGCCGAGATCAAGACGATGTTTATTGAGAACGAGAGACACGTCGCTTGCCAGGTTCACCCTGTTTTTTCTCGTCTTCATAGCGGCCGTGACGTACCTCGACGTAAGCCATAGGGAGGGTAGTGTCGGCTCAGCCCTAAACGTGGCGTACATAGACCCTCTCCACGATGAAAGCCCGGGGTTCTACGAAGACGTCGACGCGCTGTTCGGTGGCGAGAGATACGTGTTTGAGCCCACGCTCGGGGAGGCCGTCACCGTCGAGCACCTCAGGAGGCTCCCCGCGGGGTACGACTTGATAATCTTCCGGGTGCACAGCACCGTCAACGGGGACATGGTCTGGTTCTTCACCGGGGAGGAGTACAGCCAAGACAAGTACGTGCTGGAGCAGCTGGTGGATGAGGTCCACCCGGCGAGGCCGAGCCTGGGGTCTAGACGCCTCTTCGCCGTCGGCGCCGACTTCGTGAACCACTTCATGAAGGACAGGTTCCGGGGCTCAACGGTGCTTGTGATGGGCTGCGACGGCATGAAGTCGACTGACTTGGCCCAGGCTTTCATAGACAACGGGGCGAGGGTGTACGTCAGCTGGGACGGGCCGGTCACTCTTGAGCACACAGACCTAGCGTTCAGTTGCCTCATAGGGGCGATGATAGAGGAAGGGATGAACCCGGAGGAGGCGGTAACCTACACCATGAACGCCGTCGGCCATGACCCCGACTACAACTCGTCTCTATCGTGTTTCCCCCGTTGAAACCAATCGAACCGAGGCGGGGACTGAATAAGAAGTATTTTTAAATAGGCTCCGGGTTGTTGAGTGGGTAGAACGCGCAGGTTAGTATTGGCTGACACTGTGCGAAATATAGGCGGATAACGAATGATAGTCCCTGTTAGGTGCTTCTCATGCGGGAAGGTCATAGGCGACAAGTGGGAGAACTTCAACAAGCGTGTGGAGGCCGGTGAGAACCCGGGGGAGGTCCTCGACAGCCTAGGCGTCACTAGGTACTGCTGCCGCAGGATGCTCCTCGGCCACGTCGAGATCATCGACGACGTATTGAAGTTCCACGAGGATCGGGAGAGCCCCGACCTCAGAGGAGGAACCAGCTGATGGAAGTCGAAGTAAACGAGAACCTGCTCCTGCCTCAGGAGATACTGCTAAGCGCGGGCGTCCACATAGGCACGCGCATCAAGACCAAGGACATGGAGCCCTTCATATACAAGGTGAGGCCCGACGGACTCTTCGTGCTTGACATGGAACAGATGAACGAGCGCATCAAGGTGGTGGCCCGTTTCCTGTCCAGGCTGGACCTGAGCAGGGTCGTCGTGGCCAGCAGCAAGAGGTACGGCAGGAACCCCGTCGAAAAGTTCTGCGAGATGCTCGGGTGCAGGCCATACCTCGGGAGGTTCACGAGTGGGTCCTTCACGAACCCGGAGTACGCGGACTTCTTCGAGCCCGTGGCGGTCATCGTCACCGACAGCCTCGCCGACCAGCAGATAGTCGAGGAGGCCAGCCAGATCGGTATACCGGTGGTCGCGCTCTGCAGCACAGACAACAGCCTCAAGAACGTGGACCTCGTGATACCGGTGAACAACAAGGGCCGCAGGAGCCTCGCCATAGTCTACTGGCTCCTCGTCAGAGAGATCATGAGGGAGAGAGGAAGCCTGCCGGTCAGCGGGGAATTCGGCGCAACCATCGAGGACTTCGAGACCACGCTGTAGGTGACGGGTTTGAGCGTCAGGCGTCCGGTAGTCGCTGGGGCCTTCTACCCCGCTCAGCCTGATCGCCTCAGACAGCAGATCGAACAATGTTTTAAAAATCGACTCGGACCCGGCAGGCTGCCCGGCGAGACGCAGGCAGAACGCGAAATATACTCGGTTGTATGCCCCCACGCGGGTTACATGTACTCCGGCGCGGCGGCTTCGCACTCTTACCTCGCCCTCGCCGAACAGGAGAAGCCAGAGACAGTGATAGTCATAGGGCCCAACCACACGGGCTGGGGGACCCCCGTGTCCGTGATGGGTGACGGCAGCTGGGAGACACCGCTGGGGCGCGTGCCGCTGGACAAGGCTCTCGCCAAGGAGATATTCGAGCGCTCCGAGATCATCGACTACGACAACGCCGCGTTCCTGAGGGAGCACAGCGTCGAGGTGCAGGTGCCTTTCCTGCAGTACATCTACGGCGACTTCAAGCTGGTGCCCATATGCATGGGGTACCAGGACCTGGAGACGAGCAGGGAGGTGGGCGAGGCGATCCACGGAGCCGCGGAGGATAAGAACGTGGTCGTGGTGGCGTCGACGGACCTGACCCACCAGGAGCCTCAGGAGTCGGCGAACCGGAAGGACAGGCTGGTGATAGACGCCATACTGGAGATGGACGAGGAGAAGCTCCAGAGGACCGTGAGGGAGCACAGGATAACCACCTGCGGGTACGGCCCGGTGTCGGCCTCTCTGGTGGCCTCCAAGCTCGCGGGGGCCGGCGGAGCAGAGTTACTTTCATACTATACCAGCGGAGACATTATAGGAGACTACAGCGCGGTCGTTGGATACGCCGCCCTGAAGATAACCCGGTGAGTGAAGACGATGCAGGCGGAGGCAACTGCGCCAGGAAAGATGATACTGTTTGGAGAGCACAGCGTGGTCTACCGTGGGCCAGCCGTCGTCCTCGCCATAGACAGGAGGGCACGGGTGTACGCGGGCAAGCGCGACGATCGGAAGATCTACGTGGACGCCGACAACCTCGGGTTCTCAGGCTACTTCGAGGACGACATCTACCACTCGGTCAGAGGAAAGGCTTGGAGGGGCAGGAACCTGGCGGCCCTAAACGTCGCGGCCAAGAAGACCATGGACCACATAGGCGTCGAGTCAGGCGTGAACCTGAAGGTGAGGTCAATGATACCCATAGCCGTGGGGCTGGGCAGCTCGGCCGCCATATGCGTGGCCACGGTGGCCGCCGTGGAGCGGCTCTTCGACGCCGGCCTCACCAAGGAAGAGATATCCAATCTGGCGTTCGAGGGTGAGACCATCATACATGGGAAGCCCAGCGGCGTGGACAACACCGTCAGCACCTTCGGCGGCGTGCTGAGCTACGAGAGGGACTCAGGCATCAAGCACCATAAACTGGACTCGTCCATGCCCTTCATCATCGGCAACACGCTGAAGAAGCGGTCCACCAGGAAGATGGTGGAGGGCGTCGCGGCTCTCAAGGAGAGGAACCCGGCGCTGATGGACTCCATAATAGACGCCATGGGTGGCTTAGCCGGGGAGGGTTTGGATGCCCTGCTCGCCAAGGACATCTACCGCATCGGCGACCTCATGAACATGAACCACGGCCTGCTGTCGGCGATAGGCGTCTCGACCATGAAGCTGGAGGCTCTTGTGCACACCGCGAGGCAGAACGGCGCCCTCGGGGCGAAGCTCACCGGCGCCGGCGGCGGCGGCTGCATGATCGCCGTCGCAGAGGGGGAGAAGATGAGCGCCGTGGAGAAGGCCATCAGGCGCAGGAAGAGCGAGAGCTACAGGGTTCAGCTGACGGACCGGGGCGTCGAGAGCAGGTGGATTGAGGAAGAGAATGCTGATTCTTAAGCTGGGTGGAAGCGTAGTAACACACAAGGACAAGCCGTTCACGCCACACGTCGACAACATAACCCGACTGGCAGCCGAGATCGCGCAGGCCGACGCCCAGCCACTGGTCGTCGTCCACGGGGGAGGCTCATACGGGCACCCCTTAGCCACGGAGTACGGGATCGCGGAAGGCTACAGGGAGCCGAGGCAGATAACCGGGTTCTCCAAGACCCATCAAGCCATGGTGGAGCTCAACGACATAATCGTCCGTGAGCTCCTCGACGCCGGGGTGCCCGCGTTCACCGTCTCTCCCTCCTCCTTCATCGTCACGGAGGGCAGACGGATAACCGATGTCGACCTCCACGTCGTCGAGAGGCTCATAGAGTCTGGCCTCGTCCCAGTTCTTCACGGCGACGCGGTCCTGGACACCCTTCAGAGGTTCGCCATAATCTCGGGCGACCAGCTCGCCGTGAAGCTGGCCACATGTCTGGAAGCCGAGAGGGTGGTGTTGGGCTCAGACGTCGACGGGGTGTTCACGGATGACCCTAAGCTCGTCATGGACGCCCGGCTGATCGAGGAGCTTTCCCTGAGCAACCACGGAGACGAAGCCAAGATCGGCGACGCGCTGGACGCCGACGTGACCGGAGGCATGCTCGGCAAGGTCCTTGAGGCGGCGGAAGCCGTCGAGGCAGGGATCGAGGTCGTGCTGGTCAACGCTACGGTGGATGGCCGCGTGAGAGCGGCCCTGAGAGGCGAAAACGTAACTGGGACAAGGCTGAAGAGGTGAGTGTATGAGCGGCATAGAGAAGCGGAAGATGAGGCACATCAGGGTCAGCCTGGAGGAGGACGTCGAGGGAGACATAGGCACGGGGCTGAAGGACATCAGGCTCATCCACAGGGCCCTCCCCGAGATAGACCTGGACGACGTGGATACCCGGACCACGCTTTTCGGCAGGGAGCTGCGTGCGCCGCTAATAATCAGCGCGATGACCGGGGGGACCCGGGAGGCGCTGGAGATCAACGCGTTGCTCGCCGAGGTCGCGGACGAGAAGGGCATAGGCATCGGTGTGGGTAGCCAGAGGATCGCCGTGGAGGAGCCCGAGACCGCTGGCACGTTCTCCGTCGTCCGTGAGAAGGCGCCTAACGCCCTCGTCATCGGCAACCTCGGGTGCCCCCAGCTCTCCCTGGGGTGGGGCGTCGAGGAGGCCGTTAGGTGCGTCGAGATGGTTGACGCAGACGCCCTCGCGCTTCACATGAACCCCCTGCAGGAGGCGGTGCAGGTGGGGGGCGACACCAACTACCGCGGCATCCTCGAGAAGGTCAGGGAGTTGGCGGGCGCCTTGGACACGCCCATAGTCATGAAGGAGACGGGCTGCGGGGTCGCCTACGAGGAGGCGGTGAAGCTCGAGGAGGCTGGGGCGGCCGCCGTGGACGTCAGCGGCGTCGGGGGCACGAGCTGGTCGGCCGTCGAGTACCACATCGCAAAGGAGGAAGGGAAGAGAGGCCAGGAGTACCTGGGGCAGGCGCTGTGGAGCTGGGGGATACCCACCGCAGTCAGCGTCGTCGAGACCAGCCAGAGCACAGGCCTCAAGATCATCGCGTCCGGCGGAATCAGGGCTGGCGCGGAGATGGCGAAGTCCATCGCGTTGGGCGCCGACGCCGCGGGGATGGCCAAGCCCTTCCTAGAGAAGGCCGCTGAGGGCAGGGACGCGCTGGCGGAGTACGTGGACAACGTCATCCAGGAGCTCAAGGTGGTCATGTTTCTCACCGGAGCCAGGGACGTGTCTGAGCTGAAGAACGTCCCCACCCTGATAATGGGTAGGACCGCCGAGTGGCTGAGGCTTCGAGGGTTTGACTTGTCGAAGTACGCTGAACGACCCCGAGACAACCTTTAAGAGGAGTACACATTGTCTATCACAGAACATGGGGAAGGATAATGGCTCAAGCGAAGGCCATAGAGCGGAAACTAGCTGAGAACGCGAAGATGATCAACGGCTTCCTCACGAGGGAGCTCAGCGGACAGGAGCCGGAGTCCCTCGAAAAGGCGAGCCTGCACCTCATAGAGGCTGGGGGTAAACGGCTTAGGCCTTACATGACCATCAAGGCGTGTGAGGCGGTCGGTGGGCGAGCCGAGGACGCCGTCCCGTTCGCCGCCGCCGTCGAGTTTCTCCACAACTTCACCCTTGTCCACGACGACGTGATGGACCACGACGATCTCCGCAGAGGCAAGCCCACGGTGCACAAGGTGTATGGTATGCCCATGGCCATCCTGGCGGGGGACCTTCTGTTCGCCAAAGTATATGACGTCATAGTGAGGAACAGGCCGTCAGGCATGTCCCCCGAGCGGCTCCTCGAGAGCATAGACAAGGTCACCGAGGCTACATTGATCCTGTGCCAGGGGCAGGCGCTGGACATCAGCTTGCCGAGCGCCTCGGACGTGACCGTGGACGACTACATCTACATGGTGGGCGCGAAGACCAGCGCCCTGTTCAGGGCGTGCGCCCAGGTGGGGGCGTTGGTGGGCGGCGGCTCGACCGAGCAAGTCGACGCCCTCGGCAGCTTCGCGTGGGACGCCGGCGTAGCCTTCCAGATCGAGGACGATGTACTTGGGGTGACGGCGGACGAGGAGACGCTAGGTAAACCCGTGGGGAGCGACATCCGGGAAGGAAAGAAGACCTTGATAAACATACACGCCTTGGAGAACGCCACCGAGGAGCAGAGGAAGCTCATTGACAGGGCGTTCGGCGTCGAGGACGCGTCCCCCGGGGACATCGAAGCCGCCATCGAGACCCTGAAGGAGGTAGGCTCCGTCGCCTACGCGAGAAGCGTGGCGGACGAGTACATAACGAGGGCGTTCAAGTCGCTGGAAGCGATACCCGCCACCCCCGCCAAGTCTGAGCTGAAGACCCTCGTGAAGTACTTCGTCAGACGCGAATACTAGAGAAAGGAATAATAAACATATACCTCGTATTTCATCGGGACCAGCGGTGTCCATGAGCGACAAGGAGATAAGGAGGGCCGCCACCAAGCACGCGGCATACAACGCCTCCCAGCATGACGGCGTAGCCCAGACAGGGTCAGTCATCGGTAAGGTTCTCGGGGAGTTCCCCGAGCTGAGGCCGAGGGCCAAGGAGGTCGTCCCCATTATAAACGAGGCTGTGAGGGAGGTGAACTCGTGGACACAGGAGGAGCAGCTACGGTACGTAGAGGAGAACCACCCGGAGCTCTTGGAGCGGAGGAGGGTCGAGGAGGCGGAGAAGACCCTGCCGCCGCTGGAGAACGTTGACGAGTGGCCCATGGTCAAGACGAGGTTCGCGCCGAACCCCGACGGCGCGCTGCATCTTGGGAGCGCCGAGCCGATCGTCTTCTGCGACGAGTACGCCAAGATGTACGACGGCCACTTCATACTACGATTCGAGGACACCAGCGCCGAGGTCAAGCCCCCGATCCCGGAGATGTACGAAGCCATACAGGAAGACCTCGAGTGGCTCGGCGTCAAGGTAGACGAGAAGTACAGGCAGAGCGACAGGC
>CAZQOX010000045.1:0-7974 GCA_964594895.1 uncultured Candidatus Bathyarchaeia archaeon | reverse complement strand
TCCCCAGCAGCATGGACACGCCCCAGGTGGAGCCCTGCATCATAGTGGAGGAGCCCTACAGGCACGGCGCCTTCGGCGCCAAGGGGGTGGGGGAGCCTGCGATAATAAGCGTCGTCCCGGCCATAACGAACGCCATCCACAGTGCCACCGGCCTCTGGTTCAACGCCATACCGGTACGGCCCTGGACCATGTACGAGGCGTTGAGGGGGGCGGAGCCATGAGGCCCCTGCCCAAGTTCAAGTACCACGCACCGAAGACGCTCGCGGAGGCGGTTCAGCTCATGGACACGCTTGAATACGCCAAGCCGGTGATCGGAGGAACCGACCTTGTGCCCCTCCTCAGGGAGGCGGCCTGTACGCCGTCACACATCGTCGACCTGAACAACGTGGCGGAGCTGAACTACGTGAGGGAGCAGGATGGCTTCATCTGCATCGGCGCCACGGCGACCCACAGCCAGGTAGCCGCCAGCGAGCTGATGCGTAAGGCCCCGGCGGTCGTCGACGCGGTGTCACGCATAGGCAGCCCCCAGGTAAGGAACCGGGGCAGCGTGACGGGGAACCTCTGCAACGCGTCCCCCGCCGCCGACTCGGCGCCGCCCCTGCTGGTGTACGACGCCGAGGCGAAGATAGTGTCCAGCGGAGAAACAGCCATAGTCCCGCTGCCGGAGCTCTTCGCCGGCCCCAAGATCAACTGCCTCGAGCCCAACGAGCTCGTCACGGAGATTAGGTTCCCCGTTCCCCCCGAATCGTCCTCTTCCTCGTTCAAGAGGATTGGCCGCCGGAAGGCTTTCACGCTCTCCGTCGTTAGCGCCGCGGCCTACGTCGAGATGGAAGGCGGCGTATGCACCGAGGCCAGGGTCGCCTTCGGCTCTGTGGCCGAGACCCCCATCAGGGCCCCCGGGGTGGAGGAACTCCTCGCCGGGAAAGAGCTGGACAGCCAAACGATCTCTGAGGCCGCGGAGGCCGCGAAGCAGGGCGTCTCACCGGTCACAGACGTGCGAGGGACGGCGGAGTACAGGAGAGACATGTGCGGGGTGCTGCTCAGGAGGGCGCTATACACGGCGGTCGGGAGGTTGAGCTAACATGGAGGTCAGCTTTGAGCTTAACGGAGAGCCCGTGACCGTAGCGGTCGAGCCATACGTCAGCCTCTTGGACATGCTGAGGGACGAGATGGGTGTGAAGAGCGTCAAGAAGGGCTGCGAGCAGGGCGAGTGCGGCGCCTGCACGCTCCTGTTGGACGGGGCCCCGGTGACCAGCTGCCTCGTACTGGCCCCACAGGTGGAGGGGAGGTACGTCACCACCATCGAGGGGCTCGAGAAGAACTCGTTGATGATAGACCTCAGGGAGGCGTTCATCGAGAACGGAGCCATCCAGTGCGGCTTCTGCACCCCCGGGACGCTGATTAGCGCCTACGCCCTGCTGAGGGACAACCCTAATCCAAGCATGGACGAGGTGAAGAGGGGCATCGAGGGCAACATCTGCAGGTGCACCGGCTACACCAAGATAATCGAGGCCATCCTCGACGCAGCGGAGCGTATAGCCCCTGAGTGACACAGAGATCGTATCTAGGCTCAAGGGAGAGCTGGACGCGGGCCGCCCCGCAGTCCTCTGCACCCTCGTCCACAAGGAGGGCAGCGGCCCCCGGGACCCGGGCAGCAAGATGCTGGTGACCTCAGACGGCGAGGCTCTGGGGACCATAGGGGGAGGCGGCATGGAGCGGAGGCTCATCGACGAAGCCCTGGATGCACTGAGAGAGGGTAAGCCCAGGGCCCTTCATTTCGCGTTGGGCGTCCCAGCCCGCGAGGGAATGATATCCGTGAACAGTAAATGCGGTGGAGAGGTGAAGATATTCATGGACGTATTGAAGCCGGAGCCCCGGCTAATCATCATGGGGTCGGGGCTGATAGCGCAGACCGTCGCCAGGTATAGTAGCGACTGCGGGTTCCACGTCACCGTCGTAGACGACGCGGACACGGCCACGGCGGAAAACTATCCAGACGCAGAGCTGGTTAACGACGCCTACCCCGAGTCGTTGACCAGGGTCAATATCAAGCCCAGCGACTACGTGGCGATGCTCCACGGGGAGACCGAGTTCGAGCTCGCCGGCCTAAGACACGCGGTCAAGGCGAGGCCCGCGTTCATCGGCCTCCTCGGCAGCAGGAACAAGGCGAGGGAGCACAAGAGACAGCTCAAGGAGGAGGGCTACGACCCCGAGACAGTAGACGCCATTAGGGGACCCATAGGTCTCGAGATAGACGCCGAGACCCCCGAGGAGATCGCGATAAGCATCGTGGCCGAGCTCATCAAGGCTAAACGAGGCTAGCCCCTGGTCTCCTCCCAGAGTCTCCTAACCTTCGCGTAGTCTTCTGATGTGTCTAGGTCGGTCACGGTCCAGATGTCTCCCTCGACGCATCTGTGCTCTGATTCGTGGCGGTCCACGACGTCCTTCATGGTCTCGTCTGAGCCGATCTCAAGAAACTCCTTGAAAAGGGGGCTTCTCACAAGCACGGGGTGCCCCCTTCTCCCATCGTAGATCGGGCTGACTAGGAGGGCTTCCGGGTGGGCTCTCATCTCCTCCTCCATACGTCTCAGGAGGGTTTCGCTGAACCCGAATGTGTCGCCGAGCACCATGAAGACGGTGTCAGAGTCTACTGCCCTCAGACCCGTCTGGAAGCTGGTGGTCATGCCCTTCTCGTAGTCGGGGTTGTGGACGATCTTTGCGTCGTAGCGACCAACGACTCCCGTCACCTCCTCGGGGCTGTGCCCAGTGACCACCACGGTCTCGTAGCCTACGAGCCTATCGAGAATGTGTTCGAGGACCGTCTTGCCGCCGAGCCTTAACAGGAGCTTGTTGGCCCCCATGCGGTGGGACATGCCGGCTGCCAGGACCACGGCGGAGACCTTCATCTCATCTTCCCGGCCGCCGACTGCACCGCCTTCACGATGTTGACGTAGCCCGTGCACCTGCAGACGTTGCCTTTGAGGTACTCCCTGATCTCCGCCTCTGATGGATCAGGGTTCTCACGTAGGAGCGCCTTGGTGGTCATGACGAAGCCCGGGGTGCAGAAGCCGCACTGGACGGCCCCCTCCTCAAGGTACGCGTCCTGTATCGGGTGGAGGCCGCCTCCGTCGAGCCCCTCGACGGTCTCCACGGTTCTTCCGTCGCAGTCCACGGCGAGGGTCATGCAGCCCAGCACCGGTTCACCGTCCAGGAGAACCGTGCAGGCGCCGCACTCCCCTATCCCGCAGCCGTACTTGGAGCCGGTGAGGTCGAGCCGCTCCCTTAGGAGGTTCAGTAGCAACGTGTTCGGCGGGACGTCGAAGCTTCTCTCCCTGCCGTTCACCGTGATCTCTACCTTCATCTCTGCGTCCTCCCTTCACGCCAAGCCTTTGTGAGCGCCTCCACGGCCATTCCCCTGGACGCCTCCCTCCTGTACTCGGCTGTCCCCCTGATGTCCGTTATGGGCTTGATGTTCTCCGAGACTATCTTGGCTGTGTACTCGACGAGCTTCTCCGTAAGCGTCTTTCCCTTGAGGCTTTTCTCCACGTCCAGCAGCCTCAGCGGCGTCGGCGCCACGCTGCCTAGGGCTATCTTGGCGTCCTTCACCCTGTCCCCGTCCATCTTAAGGGCCACGGCGATGCTGATGGTGCTTATGTCCAGCGCTGTTCTGCTTATACTGATGAAGCATGTGCCTGTGTCTTTGGTGGGTACGGGCACCGTGAAGCCCGTCACGATCTCGTCTTCGCGGAGAACCGTGAGCCCGGGACCCTTGAAGAAGTCTTTGGCTTCTACCTTTCTCTCGCCTCCGGGGCCCGCGATGTGCACGGTGGCTTCCAGGGCCACCAGCCCGAGGGCGCCGTCCGCCGCCGGGGAAGCGTTGCAGACGTTGCCGCCGATGGTGCCCATGTTCCTTATCTGGACGCTTCCGATGGACTTGACGCAGCTGCTTAGAAGCGGCAGCCGTCTCCGGACCGTCTCGCTTCTCTCGATCTCTCTGAGCCTCACCGCTGCGCCTATGTACACCGCGTCTCCGCGGTCCTCGACTACGCTCAACTCGGGTATCTTCTTCAGGTTCACGACGTGCCTCGGCTCGATGAGCCTCTGCTTCATCTTGGGTATGAGGTCCGTGCCCCCCGCCAGAGGCTTCGCGCCGGGGTGCTTCCTGAGGGCCTCCACCGCCTCCCTCACCGTGGTGGGCCGGTGGTACTCGAAGGCCGTCAAGATGTGGGTGTTGTGCCTGTTTATCGGGTTCATGCCTCGGCCTCCCTCAGCGCCTCCAGTATCCTGTCCTTGGTTATGGGTAGCTCGTAGAACCTCACCCCCAGCGCGTTCTGGATGGCGTTCGCCACGGCGCCTGCCACGGGGTTCAGGGCGCCCTCGCCGATGCCCTTGGCGCCGAAGGGGCCCGTGGGCTCGTAGGTGTCGGCGAAGAAGACCGTGAAGTTCTCCAGGCTGGGCAGGTCCATGGAGGTGGGCACCTTGTAGTCCGAGATGAAGCCGTGGTTCCACAGGTCACCGGTGGCCGGGTCGTATGGCGTGTCCTCGTTGACCGTCATGCCCCAGCCTTGGGCGAAGCCGCCGTGGATCTGGCCTTCGGCGAGCTTGGGGTTGATGACGGTGCCTATGTCGGCGCCCGCGATGACCCTCAGGGGCCGGACTTTGCCCGTCCAGGTGTCCACCTCGACCTCTATGAAGTAGCCTGTGAAGTGCGGTGGGCAGCTGGGCTGCCTGTAGCTGTCCACGGCCGCGATGGTGCCCAGGTTCTTGTGGCGCATGGTGTACGCGAGCTCCTTGTAGGTTATCTCGCGGCCCTCCACCCCCTCGGCGTAGACGACGGCTTGATCCCGCTGCTGGTCATACCTGAATTTCAATGCGTTGGGGTATGCGTCCAGGAGCTTCCCGGCTTGCTCGCGTATCTTCTGTTTTACTTGGGCGGCTACTTTGAGGGCTGCCCCTCCGCCGCTGTATACGCCGCGGGACGCGTGGGTGCATACGTCGTAGACCGTGGTGCCTGTGTCGGCGCGCACGATGTTCACCTTGTGGGGAGGTATCTCCAGCTCCTCCGCTATTATCTTGGCGTTGGCGTCCATGGTGCCTCCGCCGTGGTCCATGAGGGCGGAGACGTAGTCGAAGGTGCCGTCCTCGTTGAGCTTGATCATGGCGCCGCCGAAGTCGATGACGGTGCCGGGGACCGGGGCTCCTGCGCTGCTCGTGTGGTACCCTCGGCCCATCCCCCAGCCTCGGCGGTACCTGCCTTCCTGTGCCTCGGGTCTGGGCCTGTTGTACCAGTCCGACATCTCGGCGCCCCTGTTGAGTATCTCCTCTACTCCGCAGCTCTGGATCACCGACTTCACCGACGGACCCTGGCCCCAGAAGAGGTCTCCCTCGCCGATGTAGTTCATGAGCCTGAAGTCGAGGGGGTCGACGCCCACCTTCTCTGCGAGCTCGTCCATGAGTGTCTCGACGGCCCAGGTGATCTGGGGGTTCCCGTAGCCGCGGAAGGCGCAGGCGGGCACCTTGTTGGTGTACACCGCCTTACCGACGTAGCTCTTGGCCGGCAGCTTGTAGAGGCTGACCCACCACCCGACGACGCATCCCAGCAGCGGGTAGGCCTGGATCTGGTGGCCGCCGATGTCGAGCCACGCGTCGAGGTGCCCCGCCGTCAGCTTCCCCTCCCCGTCGGCGCCTAGCTTGAGCTTGAATGTCATCTGGTAGCTGCAGTGGTCGTGGAGGTCCTCCTCGCGGGTGTAGCTGAGCTTCACGGGTCTCCTCGCCTTGAGGGCGAGCGCCACCGCGATGGGCACGACGGGGTTCACCTGTATGCTGGAGCCGAAGCTGCCGCCGATGGGCACCTTCATGACCCTTATCTTTCCCATGGGTATCCCGAATATCTCGTGGAGCAGTATACGCGTGTTGTGGAGGGTCTGGGTGGTGCTCCACACGGTGACGCCGCCGTTGGGCTCGGGGCGCACCAGCACCGACTTGGTCTCCAGCTGGGTGTGGTACCGCCTGTTGGTCCTGTAGGTGCGCTCCACCACGTGGTCGGCCTGCCTGAACCCCTCCCCTGTGTCGCCCTCCTCTATCTCTAGCTGGCAGGCTATGTTGCTCCCCACCTTTAGGGTCTCTTCGTCGAGCTCGATGTATTCGTGGATGGGCTCCACTCCGGGCTCCATGGACTCCAGGGCGTCGAATACGGCGGTGAGTTCCTCGTACTCCACCTCTATGGACTCCAGTGCACGCTGGGCGTCCTCCTCGGACTCCGCCGCCACTGCAGCGATGGGCTCCCCCACGTACCTGGGCTTGCTTGTCAAGACCCTCCAGTCCTTGTAGGTAGTCTCGGGGGTGCTCACGAGGCGGGGACAGAACCTCACGTCGGGCACCTCGTCGGGGGTCAGCGTGACCACCGTCGGGTCGCTGATGGAGCTCACGTCTATCCGCTTCACCCGGGCGTGGGCGTGGGGGCTCTTCATGACCCTCGCGTGGAGCATGTTAGGCAGCGAAAGGTCTGAAGCGTACTTCTCCCTGCCCGTGACCTTGGCCACCCCGTCCTGCCTCGGTGTGTCCCTCCCCAAGACCTTGAACGCAGGTCTATTTGACATCGGAGAATAGAGGGTCGGCAACGGGTTAAAAGAATAGTCCCGGCTATCCTTCGAGGGGCGTGAGGGTGTAGTTCACCTCCCGCACACCCTTCACCGTCTTGGATCTGGCAACGAAGTTCATCACCGTCTCCGAGCCGCCCTTCACCAGGAATATCTCGATGCAGAGCCCCTCCTCTATGTGGAGGTGCATGTTCCCGAAGATGATGTCGTCGAAACCGTTCCTGAGGTCGAGTATGCCGAGGTGGCTGCTGGCGCTCTCCGTCTCTGATATGATGGTCACCGTGGACATCACCTGCCCCCTCTGCCTGCTCTGGAGCGAGAACTGGCTGAGGCTGTCCCTGACGGCGAGCCTCAGCGCCTCGGACCTGCTTGAGAACCCTGACTTCTCCACGAACGTGTCCAGCCTCTCCAGCAGCTCCGGCGTCAGGCTCACGCTGATAACGGTCATGGTTTAATAAAAAAACTGCACATATTTAATAATTTCTAATAAGAAACAACCAATCTATAGCATTAACTTAATAAACCTCCCGTCAGCGAAGAGAAGGAAGCCGGCTGATAAGATGCCAGACCACGGCCACGACGAACAACACGCCTGCACCTCCTGCGGCCGCGATCACGGTAGCCACAACGATACTCTCAGCGAGACATGTGCGTCATGCGACATAGGGCCGGGTCCGGCATGCGCAACCTGTGAGTGGAGCCAGGAGTCGTCGCGCGGAAACCCCCACGAGAAAGGCAGGTGGAACACCATCATCGCGGCGGGCGTAGCCATCGCCCTAGGCATCATACTAGAGACCTTCGGAGTATACCCTGAGGCATCTCAGAGCCTCCTTGTGGCAGCCATGGCGGTCACGGGCTACCCACTAGCCGAGAAGGGAGTCAGAGGCCTGCTGAGAGGCAGCATAGGCATCAACCTCCTCGTGACGATCGCGGCGGTGGGGGCGGCCGTCATCGGCCTGTACCAGGAGGGCGCATTGGTGGTGTTCCTGTTCAGCATATCCCTGAGGCTTGAGGTCATCGCATCCGAGAGGGCGCGACACGCCATCGAGTCGCTGATGGAGCTGAGGCCCGAGATCGCCACCCTAAGACGAGGCGAAGGAGAGGTCAACGTGCCCGTGGGGCAGGTCGTCCCCGGCGAGATATTCATAGTTCGCCCGGGGGACAGGGTACCCCTCGACGGGAGAGTCGTGGAAGGCGAGACGACCGTCGACCAGGCGGCTATAACGGGCGAGTCCATCCCGGTGGAGAAGACGGTGAACGACGAGGTATACGCCGGCACCATCAACCTTGACGGCGTCCTCGAGGTGCAGACGACCCGCGCCTCGTCGGAGACCATGCTGGCGAGCATCCTCCGAATGGTTCAGGAGGCCGAGGA
>CAZQOX010000044.1:0-8135 GCA_964594895.1 uncultured Candidatus Bathyarchaeia archaeon | reverse complement strand
GCCGTCTGCAGGTTTTCTCCCTCCATCTCGGCTGCCTGCGTCATCTCCATCCACGCGTTCATGAGCTGGTTTCTCAGCTCGGGGTCCAAGTCCTCAGGGATCTCGGGGCCGTCGTATTCACCTGCACCGTCGCCGCCAGCTTCACCGCCCTCCAGACCGGTGTAGAGGTAGTAGAGGTTCCACCACCTCGCTTCGGTGTCCTCTTTTATCTGCTGGTAGACAAGCGGGTCGATGTTGCCGTTCCCACCTTCATCTCCATCGGTGCCGTCTCCAGTGTCGTCTCCGCCGGCAGGGTCCTCTGCGTATACCACCTGAGCCAACGGAGCCGACAGGAGTAAAAGCAACAATGCGAGGGTAAGTAGCTTGGTCTTCATCTCTTTCACCGAGTTATGTGCCCATGGGTTTATTATAAGAACACGATGGAACGTTTTGGAACGTTTAACCCGATAATTACTTGAGATACTCATTTCGGACCCTCACAAGGCTCTGGTTTCCTATCTTCCTCTCCTCGACGATGCCGTTGTTAACGAGCCTCCTTATGAGCCTCCAGGCGCTGGAGCGCGGTATCTCGAACCTGTCCCGTATCTCGGATGCGAAGGCCTCGCCGCCGGACTCCGCTAGGAACCTGATGACCTCCTTGTCCTCCAGCCGCAGGTCCTGGTGGCGCCAGAAGATCGTGTCGAGGTCTACCTCCCTCGGCTTGGACGAGTCCACGGGGACTTCGGGTGAGGGCTCCTCGGCCTTGGTTTTCCGCATGTAATAGTATCCTCCGCCGCCCAACCCCACCAAAACGAGTATACCTGTGTATAACAAAGCGTTATTTTCCGGGGCTTCGGCTAAGTTTGCCTGCTGGTAGGCCTGCAAGGCGTAAGTCATCGCCTCGGCGTACCTCCCCTCACTGTAATAAGTGGACGCCGTTTCGAGGCTCGACTCTGCCTCGTCTAGGCCCTCGGTTCTTCCGTCGCTCCTAGCCTGGCTCAGCGCCTCCGACGCTCGCCCAATGTCCTCGTAGGCGTTAACGGCGTCTTCAACGGTTTCGTCGGCTGCGGACACAGCCAGCTCGGCCCTGTTCTTTGACTCCACGTACTGATCCGAGTCGTACAGGTCCTGGGCCTGGCTGAGGGTTGAGCGCGCCTCGGTGAGCACGTAGCCCTGGGACTCCAAGTCGCCGAGGTAGGACCCGGCCGCCGTCAGGGCCTCCTGGGCGTCACTCTCCGCGTCCGGGAGCCCTATCATGTAGTAGACCGAGAGGTCGCCGGGCTCAAGCACGATGTACTGCCTGCTTCCTTCTACGCCTATGTCGGTCGGTACGTCGCTCATATCGAATATCGCGGCCCCCTCGGGGAGCGTGATCCGTGTGGAGACGGGCGTCGACACGTTGAACGACCAGACTATGCCCTCCTTGGCGGTGAGGCTCATCGTGAGGTACGTGAAGGTAAGCTCCAGCGCGCCCAGGCTGTCCACCGTGACGTTGGCCTCATCCATGCTATAGACAAGGGGGTAGCCCTCGTCGTCCCTTATCACGAGGTTGCTATAAGGCGGCCCGAAGAGCTCGACCATGACGCGGGCCTGTAACGCGTCGGACTCAACCCTGTACTCGGCCCTAGCAATGCCGTCGGAGTAAAGTGCGAATTTCAACGAGACCGGAGCATAGTCTTCCTGGGCCAAGGTGAGGGGAAGGGCTGAAAGGAATAGCGACAGAAACGCGACGAAAAACAATGTCCGTCTCATGGGCCCCATAAAGATACTATCTAGTAGTTATAAATGAATAATTGTCTGTTCAGGCTTTTATACAATGTCCGCGTTTTTCAGTTTGTGTCATAATGGACTCTATAATGATCATCGGATCGGCCGGAAGCGTCGGCCACGACATGATGTACCAGATAGCATGCATGGGGCTCCCCGTCAAAGTCGTCGGCGCCGACATAGACGAGGAGAAGGGTAGGTTCGAGGTGGAGGAGAGCCTCCACGTGGCTCACAACCTCGGGTATTACCCGGACCTCAGCTTCCAGAAGATCAACCTGTTCGAGATAGACGAGACGGCTGAGCTGCTGAAGGAGCACAGGCCCAAGGTCGTCTGCAACCTCGCCAGCTTGGGCTCGTGGTGGGTCACGCGGCTGCTGCCCCCCGAAGAGTACAAGAAGATAGGCCCCATCGGTCCTTGGCTCCCAAACCACCTGACGCTCGCCCACAAGCTCATGTCAGCCGTAAAGAAGAGCGGTGTCGACGTCAAGGTGGTCAACGGGGCCTACCCAGACGCCACCAACGTGGTGCTCAGCAAGCTGGGGCTGGAGCCCGTCTGCGGCGGCGGCAACATGGACCTGGGCCTGAGCAGAGTCAGGCGGATAGTGGCCCGCGAGCTCGGGGTGCCTTACAGGAGCGTCCAGATCTACGGCGTCGGGCACCACGGCACATACTACACAGCCCGTATGGACGGCCCCTACTGGGTGAGGATACTGGTCGACGGCGAGGACGTCACCGACAGGTTCCCTAACGAGAAGATAACTAGGCTGTACGTCGACGCCGGGTACGGGGCGCCGGGCCAGTTCAAGAGCGCCCTCGTCGACCAGATGAGGACCGCCTCGAGCTTCCTGAAGCACGTGCTGGCGGTCTACTACGACACCGGCACGGTTCACACCTGCGTAGCCGGCGCCGCCGGGCTGCCCGGTGCCTACCCGTGCAGGCTCTCCGAGAAGGGCGCCGAGGTGGTGCTGCCCGGCATCAGCCTAGAGGAGGCCGTACGCATCAACGAGGAGGGAGGCAGGATCGACGGCATCGAGGAGATCAAGGACGACGGCACCGTGGTGTACCTCGAGGAGAACGTGGAGTACATGAGGGAGGTGGTGGGCTACGAGTGCGAGGAGCTCAAGCCCTCGGAGTCCGAGGAGCGGGCCAGGGAGCTCAACACGCTGCTGAGGAGGCTCTACGACAAGTACAGCGTGGAGGCCTAGCCCCCCTTCCCTGCTTTAGGGTAGGAGAGCTACCTCGTTTTCATCCGCATGCGCGACGCCGACGCGGTATTCTCCTCCACAGACGTCGCGGAGAAGCCTCTCGAGGTCGAGTAGGGCCTCCTCGACGGCCGAGCGAGGGACACCCTCGGGGCCGTCTGCGAAGAGCACAGCGTTACGGGTCCCCATGGTTATCTTGGTCTCTTCGCAGTCTCTGTAGTTCCACCGCCGCGTGAGTATCCTCTCGTCGTCGGCGTACACGACCTCGCCCCTGTAGGTCAGCTCCGTCTTGTCCGAGCCCAGGGGCGTGAACCTCTCGCCGCCTGCGGAGAACCGCAGCCTTATGTCGCCGGCGACGCTGTCGAGGTCGAAGCCACCCATGGGGATAAGGTGCCGCACGGAGACGGCGTTGTAGGCGTCCACGGCGGTGTTGATGGTCGGGAGGCCGCTAATCTTGAGCGCCCTCCTGACGAGGGCCTCGGCTGAGGGCCTGTAGTCCCCGGGCTTGGTGCCGAAGCTGCGGTACATCTCCCTCCACGACGCGATGAATGGGTGCCGCGTCGCGGGCTCGCCGCCGAGCTTCTCCTCCGCGACCGAGAGCGCCTCGATCTTCATCTTCTCCAGACCAGGGTCACTGTGCACGACCTCTATGTCTCTGGCTGTCAAGACCCCTATGTGGGCCCCCGGGTACCTGTCGAAGACCTCTGCTATGAACCTCATCTTCTTCACTCCAGTATGGCGCTGGCTTTTTTGAGCTCATCGATCTTCGACTCATCGTATCCAAGGATGTTTCTCAGCAAGTCCTCGTCGTGTTGACCGAGGACCGGCGCCGCTTCCCTGACCATGCACGGCGTCTCGCTGAACTTGACGGGGAAGTTCACGACCTTCACCTTGCCAGCGGCTCTGTGGTCCACCTCTACGAACATGTCTCTCGAATGGAGGTGGGGGTCCTTGGCTACGTCGTCGACGTTGTAGACCGGAGCCACGGGCACCTTGGCGTCCACGAAGTACTGCACCGCCTCGTCGCGGGTCATCTGGGCGACTCTCTCCTGGATCGCCTCCATGGTTACCTCCTCGACACCCATGTGCTCCCTGAGGCTGTCGATGAGCCGGGGACTAAAGCTGGCCAGCCTCATCCAGCCGCCGTCACCAGCCCGCAGCAGGCCGCCGAAACCCCTCCCAAGGGGGTACTTCTTCTTTAGCTGCCATAGGAGCATCCCCGAGAGGTTGTACCCTGTGATCGCCATGTTCAAGGCGGCCATGCAGTCAAGCTGGGCCACGTCGATCATCTGCCCTACGCCGGCGCGGTCCCTGTGCCTTATCGCCGCCACTACGCTCATGGCCGCGAAGAGCGCGGGGCCCAGGTCGCCGTACGCCTGAGCCATCTCGATCGGCGGCCCATCTGGGTCGACCTCGTCTCCCGTGAGCCTGCTGTGGCCACTCATGGCCTCGGCTATGGGGGCGAAACAGGGGCGCTCACGGTAGGGACCCGTCTGGCCAAACCCGCTGAGGGCCGCGTAGATGACGCCTGGGTTCAGCTCCCTGAGGGCGTCGTAGCCGAGTCCCAGCCGCTCCATGGCTCCGGGCCTGAAGTTCTGGACCACCACGTCCGACAATGGCACCAGCTCCTTGAAGACCCGCATCCCCTCAGGGGTCTTGAGGTTGAGGGTTAGATCCTTCTTGTTTAGGTTCAGCTGGTGGAACGTGTAGCTGCTGCGGCCCACTATGTAGGCGTCGGCGACCCTATCCGGGCTCCCCCAGGGAGGCTCAACTCGTATGACCTCGGCTCCCATGTCCGCGAGCATCATCGTGCAGAAGGGTCCGAACCAGAACTGGGTTAGATCGAGTACACGTATGTCTTCAAGTATCTTCAACAGGTTCACCGATGGATACATACTCGGGGGACATGCGTGTAAAAACTTGCCCTAGAGAATCTTCACTTTGGTAGAGTTGAAGACAGGGCCGCCGCCGATCATCTGCGGCACCCCGTGGGTCAAGGAGTTCTGCGCGTTCCCTTCCCCATCTATCATCTCCCTCGGCGCCCAGAGCACTCCTCGGGGCACCCGATCAGTGACGACCGCGGTAAGCCTAAGCCTCCCGAGGTCGTTGAAGAGCGTCACCTCGGCCCCTTCCTGAACGCCAATTCTCTTCGCATCCGCGGGGTTTATCCAGACTTGCGCCGGTATCTCGCCGTAGACATCCCTAAACTGTGTATGGGTGTATTTGGGGAGGCTGCTACTCATTAATATGAACTCGTTTAAGCCTAGGCTGAGCTCGACTTGTCTTGGCAGCGGCGACGCACCGTCCCCGGCCGTCGATGAGTAGAACTCTATCCTGCCGGAGGGCGTCTGGTACTCGTCGGCGGGCCTCATGCGGAGCCTCAGCGTCGAACCATTCATCAGGTCTTTATAGCCCCCGTCGAGGAACGCGTCCTCCAAGACACGCCCAGCCTCGGCCCACGGATCGTCGTAGACCCAATCCTCCTCCACGCCCACGCGCCGAGCCAGCTCCCGCATCACCCACACCTCGTCCCGGCTCTCCCCCCAGGGCTCGACGGCCTTCCGCGCCCTCCTGACGTAGGGGTGGGAGTCGCATAGGACGACGTCGTCCTTCTCCAGGTAGGTGGCGGCGGGGAGGACTACATCCGCCAGGCGGCACGTCTCCGTCAGGTGGGTGTCGTGGACCGCGAGAAAGACGTCGTCACGTCGCAGCCCCTCCCTGATGCCGTTGGAGTCTGGGAGGGTGAGAGCCGGGTTCATGTTCTGGACGTAGACGAACCTGAACTCGCCGGCTGCAAGCCTGTCGCCGATGGAGATCTGGCTGACCACTCTATGGGCTCTGCCCGTAAGCGCCGCGCCCTCCATGCCCCCGGAGAGGTACCGGCCCCTGCTGTTCGTGTAGTAGAAGCCGCGGTGCTCACCGAGGAGGGCGGGGATGAGGGAGACCGCTCTGACGGACTCGGCGCCTGAGAGGCTCTTGTTGAGCCCGATCCCTATCATGAACACGGGGTCGCCGTACTTGACGAGGGCGTCGCCCAGCGCCTCGACTCCCTCCCACGACACCCCGGTGACCGCCTCGACCCGCTCCGGGGTCCACCTAAGGGCCTCCTCCACGTACTCTTCGTAGCCGACGCAGTGTTCCTCGACGAAACCCGTGTCCACGTGGCCGTTGGTGATTAGGTGCCGCGCCAGCCCATAGCAGAGGGCGGCGTCGGTCCCTGGCCTCGGGTAGAGCCAGAGGTCTGCCATGGATGTGGACTCGGATCGACGGGGGTCCACGACCACTATGGCGGCGTCGTTCTCCCTCCGGGCCTTGAGCGCCATGGCCCACATGTGGGGGGAGCTGTGCTTGGCGTTGAACCCCCAGAAGACGATGATCTTCCTGCCTAGGAGCGCCTCAGGCTCCACGCCGTAGCTGAGGCCGTAGTGGAGCCTCAGAGCGGCGTGGCCCGAGGCAGCGCAGACGGCCTCGTCGGTGCGTGTGGCGCCCAACGCGTTCCATAGCCGCCTGCTGAAGCCGCTTGAGAGTAGCCCTGTGTTGCCGTAGTAGTCGAGCAGCAGCACCGACTCGGGGCCGTGTCTATCAAGCGTCTCTTTGAGCTTATCGGCGACAAGGCTTAAGGCGTCGTCCCACGTGGCTAACCCAAACCTCTGCCCTTCCCCCGTCTTCCTGATGTAGGGGTTCAGGACCCTTTCCATGCTGTAGTTCCTCTGGGGGTCGCCGAGGGCCCGGGGGCACGTGATGCCGGCTGTGACGGGGTTCTCGCTGCTCGCCCTCACGGAGACTATTACGTCGTCATTGACCTCGACGTCGAGGAAGCAGGCGTCAGTGCAGTCCCGGGTGCACATGGTCTTTATGAATGTCAACGTGGGGCCTCTATACCTAGTGGCCTCGTCGGTGAAATAAAATATCGATGAACACACCGTTGCATCTTTAGTAAAATTTTCAATCCCCGTTAACCCAAAGATATATTAAGCGCGTAAATGAGAGGGGTCTCTAAAATGGTGTAAGGAATGGGTTTCCGTTCAAAGTTTGAAGACGCGGAAAAAGCCCTCACCTTCAACGACGTTCTTCTTCTCCCCGGATGGACCACCGTCGAGCCTACCCAGGCAGACGTGAAGGCCAGGGTCAGCCGGAACATAGAGCTCAACATACCCCTAGTGGCGTCTCCCATGGACACAGTCACCGAGGCCGAGATGGCCATAGCGCTCGCCAGGGAGGGAGCCTTAGGCGTCCTGCACAGGAACTGCAGCGCCAAGGAGGAGGTCGCGATGGCGCGCAGCGTCAAACGCGCCGAGGCACTCATCATCAGGGACGTCATCACCGTCAACCCGGACAACACGGTGGAGGAGCTGCTGAAGCTCATGAAGGAGCACGACATCAAGGGGTTCCCCGTCGTGGAGAACGGGGACAGGCTTGTGGGCATAGTCACCTGGAGGGACGTCCGCCTGGCGGAGAGCAGCCTCAAGGTCAAGGACGTGATGACGGAGAGCGTCGTCACGGGCTCGGAGGAGACGAGCCTGGAGGAGGCCATGAAGATCCTCCACGAGCACAGGATCGAGAAGCTGCCCATAATCGACGAGGACAGGAGGGTGAAGGGGCTCATCACGATGAAGGACATCACCCTCAAGGGGACGTACCAGGACGCCGTGAGGGACGAGGAGGGTCGGCTGATCTGCGCCGCGGCGATCAGCCCCTTCGACCTGCCCCGGGCGAAGGCTCTGGACAGGTACGTGGACATACTGGTGCTGGACGTGTCCCACTTCCACAACAGTAACTGCTTCGATGGAGCCAAGGAGATACTCAGGGAGGTGGAGGCGGACGTCGTCGTCGGTAACATAGGCACCTACGAGGCGGCCGAGGACGTGATCACGAAGCTGGACGGCGTCGCCGGCCTCAGGGTAGGCATCGGCAGCGGAAGCATCTGCAGCACCAGCGTCGTCACACGCGCCGGCGCCCCCACACTCTACGCGACCAGCAGGGTCGCCGACGCCGTCAAGAAGTACGGCGCAGACGTCCCGATAATCGCGGACGGCGGCATAAGGAACCCCGGCGACGTCGCGGTAGCCATGGCCGTCGGCGCCTCGTGCGCCATGATGGGAAACGTCTTCGCGGGCTGCAGGGAGAGCCCCGGCAGGCTCGTGGCCATGGAGGGACGCTACTACAAGGAGTACTACGGCATGGGCA
>CAZQOX010000043.1:0-8150 GCA_964594895.1 uncultured Candidatus Bathyarchaeia archaeon | reverse complement strand
TGATGATGCTCCTCATGTAGTCCTTGAAGTGGTCCACGTCGAGGATCTCCTCCAGTATGCCCTCCCTGTTGAGCTGGTCCTCCTGCTCGGCGAGTATCTTGTAGATGATCTTGCCCTGCTCGTCGCCCGTGAGCTCCGTCGTCCGCTCGTAGAACCGGTTGGACTTGATGATCCCCTGCAGCTTCTCCTGGTAGTCCTCCGTCAGGTCCAGGACCAAGTTGAGCTTCTTCCTGTACTCGCTTGTCACCTCCAGCCTCTTGCTGAGGTCCAGGTAGAACTCTATCAGGGTGTCGTTGTTGCCGACGTTGGAGTTGAAGTGTATCATCTCCTCGTTTATGCCTCTGAGCTCCCGCTCAAGTTCCTTGAGCTTGTCTCTGGCGTACTTCTTCTTACCGAAGATGCTGAACCCCTTGCTCTCCTTGGCGTACTTGTCGCGGTCGTACTCCATCCGCTTCTTGCGTTCCTCGAGCCTTATGAGCTCGTTCTCCAGGCCCTCCCGCTTGGTGCGGAACTTGACGATGAGGGCCTGCAGGTAGGTGAGGTGCTCGTCTATCATCTTCACCTCGTCGCTGCTCTGCTTGATCATGAGCTGCAGCAGGTGGTAGATGGTTGTGAGCTCGGCCTTCATGTCCTTGAAGCTTATGTTGAGCTTCTCCTCCTCGGGCAGTATCTCGTAGCGCCGCATGATGGCGTCGATGAGGTGCCTGTTCTCGTTGTAGAGCCTCAGGATCAGGAGCGCCTTCTCCGAGATGTCCGCGAGGTTCATGAAGTCGTCGATGAGCTTCTTCTGGCGTATGGTGAGGTTCTGGCTGCTGGGGACGAGCTGCTGGAGCCGCTCGAACATCGCGGTCTTCCTCTCAGAGAACTCCGGGTGTGTGCGGCTGATGTTCCGCATCATCCCCTCCAGGCTGTCGATGGGCATCGCGTCCTCCCTGTCGAGGATCAGCTTGTTGACGCTGTCCTCTATGGTGCCCTCAGAGGCGACGAGCCTGATGGTGTTCATGAACTGGATGGCCTCGTCGATCCACTTGTTGATCTGGTCCTCGATGCCGCGGACGTAGAGGCTGTAGTCCTCCTCGAACCGGGGGCTGCTGTGGATCACCTGCTCCACCTTCTCCTCGAACTCCTCGGCGCTGTAGGCGTTGGTCTTGATGAGGTAGTCCTTGTAGATCTCGGTGACCTCCTCCCGTTTGAGCTCGAGGACGTTCTGCAGCTTGTCCAGCACCTCCAGCTTCTCTTTACGGATCTCGGCTAGCTGCTGCATCTTCTCCAGGTTGCTCTTGAAGGCCTCGACGTAGGCGTCGACGGGGTAGTTGACCTTGACCATGCTGAGGGTGTGGATGGTGTTGTCTGTGAGGCCCACCTCTGTGCCTATTCCGCTCATGAGGTCAGCCATGTCGAAGTCCATGAGGACGTAGATCATCTCCACGATCATCTTGTCGATCTCGTCGCGTGCGCTGATGATGTTGCCCGTCTTGCTGTACGCCGGCATCAGCGGCAGGAACATGACCGTGTTGAACGGGTTCCTGTAGACCTCCCCGAGGCCTTCGGTGATTAGCTCGTTCTTCTCACGGTTGATGAGGAGGCTGAGCTCGTTGATGGCGTTGAACGCCGAGTATCCCTTGGCGGGCGGGTCGTCGCCTGGGCACGGCAGGATGCATAGGCCCATTATGGGGACGCCGCTGCCCACGGATTGGCGGAGGTGGCGGGCGAAGTCCATGGCCATGCCGCTGCCGGTTCCGCCCCCCAGCCCGAAGATTATCAGTATTATGGGGCTGCTTATGCTGCTGAGGGCGTTGTCCTTGAACATGTTGGTGAAGCTCTTGATGATGCCCAGCTGGTAGTAGTTCAGGTTGTAGATGGCCTTGGCTAGGCTCCTCCGTCTGCCGGCGCCGCCCGCCAGCGGCGGTATCGCCACCGTGCTCGGCAGCCAAGGGTTGTATTCATTGAGCTTGATGCCGTCGTTTTGGAGGTGCTCCTTGAACTTGTTCTGGACGAAGTCGAACATGGCCTCGGCGGACGGGAACTTGACGCTCTTGGCGATGAGGTTGACCCGCTCCTGGGGTATGCCCTTCCGCCTCATCTGCTCCAGTATCCTGTTATACGTGTCGTCAAGGCTCTTTATGTCCGGGTCCGCGATGTCCATGGCGAGGAGGCTGAGCCGCGTGGCTCCGCTGTTCAGCAGCTCCATGGTCTTATCCGTCTTCAGGAAATGTTCTATTACGTTTGTGCCGGCGCCCCCCAGTCCCACCAGGTGTATGACGCTCGAATATCCTAGCTCTGACATCTAGCTTCTCTCCGCCTCCTTTAGTCTCTCGTTTATCTCGTTCAGCCTCTGGGCTAGATTCCTGTCTATCCTGCTGGCCCGCATCCCTAGGGCCTCCATCTCCCTTATCTGGTCCTCGACTATCATGGTCACGAAGCCCAGCCTGCTCCTAGTCTTCATGAACAGCGCGAGGCACAGAATGAACAGGATCGCGAGCCCTCCCACCGCGGGCAGGAAGTATTGCTCCATCCAGCTTGGCCCGGTGCGCGCGGGCGGCGCCTCGACCTCCAACGTGTTAAGCAGCCCTATGGCTGAGTCCACGAGGCCTAGATGCGCCTCATCCTTGGCCAGCTCCACGAACTTCTCGAAGAGCTCCACGTACGCCGGGTCCACGGCGCTGGTCCTGTAATCCGCCAGCTCGGCCTCCTTCTGGCTCAGCAGAACGTTGTAGTCGTCTATCTTGGAGTCTATGACGTTCACGGTGACGCTGTCCAGCTCGGTCTCGTCGGGCCCTATCAGCCTCATTATCTTCAGGTCCACGGGCCTGTGGATGGTGACTCCCTGGCTGCTCGACGGCGTCGTGATGTCGCTCTTGATGAGACAAAACACCGAGGCATAGTACACTCCCTGGTTCTGGCTGAACATTATGGTTCTCTCGGCGGGGTTGTAGTCCTCCGTGAGATCCATCTCCAGGGTGTGTATGTCCCAGAAGACGTCCTCCACCGTGGGTTTGAACAGGTTTGTCGACAGGCTCAGCGTAAGCACGGCGAAAGGTATGTTCTGCCTCACGTTGAGCTTGAAGGTGATGTTGTACTCCTCGCCCGCGAACACGGGGGCGTTCTTGATCAACACGTCATCCACGACGTCGTGGCTCAGCACGAGCCTGCCCGTCGTGAGGTCCTTGATCTGGTACTCCTCTATCCAGTGGGTGTCTTCCGCTCCCTCCACCGCCAAAGCTGGGATGAGGAGGAGAGCAATCATTAACACTGCGAGTCTCTTCACTGCGCTAGCCCCTGATACTAACTCTGCTTAACCCTAGCAATTTAAATTGTGCTGTATGCTGGTTTAAATACCAACATTCTATCTTAGGCTTCTGTATTAGATTTCCTTTATTTTAGCGACTTCGTGAGGAATTGCGGAATGTTGTGCTAGCCATTTTAGTGTTCCTTTAAGAAAGTTATGGTCTCGTCGAGGTCTCCGATGAATACCATGGTAGATGTACCATCACCACGTCTACCCAACACAGCGTCGTACAAATGCACGACATTTATTCTATGTTCCTTGTCGTAAAATACACATCAACGATTAGCAGAGGCATAAATTATAGCCGTCGGGAGTGTATCTACTCGATATGGTTGATTTTCTGGTTAAGGGCGGGCTCGTCTACACCATGGACACTGGGCGCCGTGTGCTTAGGGACGGCGCCGTCGCAGTCGACGGAGACAGGATCGTGGCCGTCGGAGGGTCCTCCGATCTCGAGTCGACTTACACCGCAGACCGGGTCATCGACGCGGAGGGCATGGCTGTTCTACCGGGCTTCGTCGACGTCCACACGCATCTGCCGAGCATCTTCGTGCGGGGGGTCTACGGGGTGATACGGGAGGGGCTGTACCAGGTCTTGTTTCCCGTCAAGGAGTACCTAGAGCCAGGGCACATCCACACGCTTGGGCTTGCCGGCTGCGTAGAGGCACTGTCCTCGGGCTCGACTACAATCCAGGAGACGTATAACTACATGGCCGAGTTCGCCGGGGCCGCCGAGGAGGCCGGGATCAGGGCCGACCTCGGGGAACAGATAGCGGAGGCCGACTACCAGGCCGTCAAGGACGGGGTCTACAGCTACCTACCGGAGCAGGCCGAGGCCATGATCAAACGGGCCAAGGCGCTTAAGGAGGGTTGGGACGGAGCCGCAGGAGGCAGGATTACGGTGAGCTGGGCCCCGCTGGCGCCCGACATGTGCACGCCGTGGGTCTACGAGGAGGTTATGAGGCTCCACAGGCCCGGCGAGAAGGTGAGCACCCACGTCGAGCAGAGCGCCCGTGAGGTGGAGCAGGTCCGCAGACTCTACGGGAAGACCAGCGTGGAGCACCTAGACGACCTGGGCGTGCTCGGTCCCGACCTGATCGGGGCTCACTGCATCCACAACGACGACCGTGACCTGAGGCTCATGAGGGAGGCCGGCGCCGCCGTACTCCACTGCCCAAGGCCCTACCTACTGAGCGGCTCCACAGCGCCCCTCGCCCGGTGGATGAAGATGGGTATAAAGGTTGGGCTAGGCACCGACAACGTCTACCACACTATGTGGGAGACCATGAGGGCAGCCGTCTACGGTGCAAGGTTCAGGGAGACCCTGGGGGAGCCCCGATGCCCAGGCTACTACGATTTTCTCGAGCTGGCCACCGTCAAGGGAGCCGAGATCATGGGCCTAGAGGACACGGTGGGTAGCCTTGAGCCCGGGAAGAAGGCTGACCTGCAGTTGATCAACCTCAAGAGCCCCAACATTATGCCCACGGCTGACGTCACGTCGAGCCTCGTCCTCTACGGCTCCACAGTTAACGTAGACACGGTGATGGTCGACGGCAGAGTGGTCAAGGAAAAGGGCAGTGTCACTGTGGTCGATGAAGGCGATGTTCTGGTGAAAGCCCAGGAGATCACCGACGAGATATGGGGGAACCTGTTCACAGACAGACCCCAGCTCAGGGATCTGATGGACGCTTAGCCGCCTCCTCTTTCCTCCCATCTGTCGGATACTATCTTGCGCGCAGCACCTCGCCTTTCAGTGCGCCCGTGTGCTCGTTGTCCTCCACAGTCAGGGCTCCGTTGACGAAGACCTTGCTGATGCCGCTGGGGTACACCCTGGGGGTTATCCACGTGGCGTTGTTCCTGATGGTTTTGGGGTTCCAGATCATTATGTCTGCGCGTTGACCCGGCCTGATGAGGCCCCTGTCCATGACTCGCATCCTCTGGGCGGGTAGACCGGTGCATTTCCGCACAGCCTCTTCGAGGCTGAGGGCGCGGTCCTCCCTGACCCACTTCTCGAAGAAGTAGGGATACTGGCCGTAGGCCCTGGTCGTGAGCTCCCCGACGGGCTCCATGGAGAGGGGGCCCCTCGGCGAGTCGCTCCCCGAGTCGATGGCGACGGAGCAGTTGGGGTGCAGCAGCGAGAAGTCTGTGTCCCACCTGCTCGTGATCCCCACGGCCCCCCACGCATTTTCGAAGCCCTCGCCCTCCTTCACCAGGATGTCTATGAGGGCGTCGAACGGGTCCTTCCCCATCCGTCGCCCTATCTGCTTCAGGTTCATGCCGTTGTACTCTGGGCTCTTCTCGCAGTGGGCCACGAGGAAACGGTCCCATGTATCCAGGATCCCCCGTCTACCGGCCAGGATGGGGCCGTACTGGCGGTTGGGGAGGTCTCTCCTCAGGTACTCTATGACCTCGGGGTCCCTCAGCATCTCGTAGGTGAACTCGCCGCCCTTCTTTGTGTACTTGGAGCCTATGAGTATGGGCTCGATGAGGGTGCATCCGCACCAGCCTACCCCGTCCTCGTCCATGGTCCACGGCACCTGGTTGAAGCCTACGTCTAGCCCCCGCTTCCTGGCTGCGTCGAAGAGGTCCACTATGTGCTTGGTTTTTCCGTCTGAGGGGAACCTGGCGCCCCAGTGGACGCCCTCCACGCGTACCCCCGCCCTCTCCCCTATCGCCACCGCCTCCTTGGCCGCCTCCACCACCTTGACGTCCCTGCTCCTGATGTGGGTCGCGTAGATGCCGCCGTACTCGGCTACGACGCGGCAGAGCTCCACCAGCGTATCCGTGTCGACGAGGGTCTGGGGGTCGTACTCTAGGCCCGACGAGAGGCCGTAGGAGCCCTCCGTCATCGCCTGCGTCAGCGTCTTCTTCATCGCCTCGACCTCCTCCTCGGTGGGCGGCCTATCGTAGGCGTCCATGCCCATGGCTGAGGTGAGGAGGTTGCCTAGTCCCGTGAAGGTCGCCAGGTTGATGGCTACGCCTCTGGACTCCATCACCGAGAAGTACTCGGCTGTGGACAGCCATTCGACGCTGACGCCTCTCGCCTCCTCGATGCGTTCCTTTGCCTCCTCGTTCAGCGGCGCGGCGGACACGCCGCAGTTGCCGTTGAAGACGGTGGTGACGCCTTGGCGGATGAAGCTGTCCGCCTCCGGGTTCACCAGCAGCGAGAAGTCGCTGTGGGAGTGAACGTCTATGATCCCGGGCGACACGACGAGTCCACCTGCGTCTATCACCTCGTCAAAGTCTCCCGGGTTCAGGTTCCCGACCTGCGTGATTTTTCCCGAGCTGAAGGCCACATCTCCCCTGAACCAGGGGCTGCCGGTCCCGTCCACGACTCTGCCGTTCCTGATCAACATACGTTGAGCCAACTCTGGTCTCCCGCGAAAATGTGTCTACGTGACTATATAAGAGGAGGCTGGTAGCGGTTTCCCCGGGGTCATCTTTTATACTGCCGTTCGAGGTTTCGTTTGATGAGCCTAGCCTTAGTTTCCAACACCGTTATCAACATCAGCTTGCTCGTAATTCTCTGCATAGGTTTCACGTTTACGTACATGATGGAGAAGTTCCCGAACTTCGCGCACACCAGCTACGCGAGCATCGGCACCGTGGTGGCGTTCTACCTGGTCAGGTTCCGGGGGTTCAGCCCCTACCAGACGTGGCCCTTCGCGGTGCTCGTGTGCGGCCTGTTAGGCGTGCTGCTCTACGTCTGCATCGTCCGTCCCATAAAGGCGCAGGGGACGAGGGAGATCACGCTGACGTTCACGTTCTACATAATGTCGCAGATGATCTCCATGGTGTTGGCGATGTTCAGCTACTGGCTACTCGTGAGCAAGCGCGTCCAGTCTTCAGGGTTCCTCCTCCGTAACTACGACTTCAGGGTTAACGGTTTTCCGGGAATCAGCTTCGTGGCCCCCGTCACCGTTTTGATTCTCGTCGCCGCGCTCAACGTCTTCCTCTACGTCTCGAAGTTCGGGATCGCCATGAGGGCCACCGCCGAGGACGAGCATCTCGCCGCGAACCTCGGCGTGAACGTCAATCACGTCCACGTCGCCTCCTGGTTCATCTCAGGGGCCCTGGCGGGTCTGGCCGGCGCCATAATCCCCCTCTGGATAGGGACCAGCATCAACTTCAGCGACCTCCTCCTCGTGAACGTCATGGCCGGCAGCGTCCTGGGCGGCCTCACCAGCATCACAGGCGCCATCGTCGGAGGGGTCTTGGTGGCCTCGGCGAAGAAGAGCCTCACCTATACGTTGATGAAGGCCTTCGGGTCGTGGGTGGGCAGCTACGAGGAACTCATCCCCATAGTCTTCCTGTTCACCGTCCTCGCGATAGAGCCCAACGGGATAACGGCCATCAAGTGGAAGGAAGTCTCTATACACGGTGTCAAGGAGTCGCTGCACAGGCTGAGGGAGACCCTCCGCAACCTTCTGACATCGTAGTGAGGTTCGTCACCCATGACTAGGCGCTCGTCATCACTTCGCTTAAATCAGGACCCAGCATATTGGTACTGCTATGCCCTCCATCAGGTGCCCCGGCTGCGGCAGAGAGCACACTGTGGAGGAGTACGAGGAGGACAGGTTCTGCAGGGGCTGCGGCAGCCTCCTCAGGGTAGGGCGGGGAACGGGTGGAGGGGGTGAAGATTGGAGGCGGCTCTTCCCTTACGAGCCTTACCCTCCGCAGGTGAGCTTCATCAGGGACATACGGGAGACCGCTGGGAGGGGCGGCGTCCTCGTGGCCGAGGCGTGCAACGGCTTCGGTAAGACCGTGAGCGTCCTCAGCTGCCTGCTCTCGATGGGCAAGGGGATAATCTACGGCACCAGGACCCACGAGCAGGTGCGCCAGGTGCTCCTCGAGCTGGAGA
>CAZQOX010000042.1:0-8305 GCA_964594895.1 uncultured Candidatus Bathyarchaeia archaeon | reverse complement strand
AGGGGAAGTGTGGCCACGTCAGCTTCAGCACGGGCGGGGAGGCCGTCGCCGCTGGCGTCAGCGCCCATCTAACAGCTGAGGATCAGATCGGGAGCACCCACAGGCCCCTAGGCCACCTCGTCGCCAAGGGCTGCGACCTCAGGCGGATGATGGCCGAGATAATGGCCAAGTCCACCGGCACCAACAGGGGCAAGGGCGGCCCATACCACATCTTCGACAAGGGTGTCGGGGCGCTGGGCGCCAACGGCATCGTAGGCGGCAGCGTCCCCATGTGCGCAGGCTACGCCCTCGCCAACCAGCTCCGAGGCAACGGCAGCGTGGCGGTGAGCTACTTCGGCGAGGGAGCCAGCAACCAGGGAGGCGTCCAGGAGACCCTCAACCTGGCGGCGTGCTGGAGGCTCCCCGTGGTCTTCGTCTGCGAGAACAGCAGCCCCGAGGTGCAGCGGATGCTGGGCCACGAGATCGACTACCCCCAGCTCAGCATAGACAACGTGGGGGATCGCGGCGCCACCTACGGGATGCCCGGAGCCACCCACGACGGATGGGACGTCGAGAAGGTATACGCGGTGGCCGGGGAGGCAGTCCAACGCGCCCGGAGAGGCGAAGGCCCGTCCCTGCTGGAGTTCAAGATCCATAGGCTCGGCGCAGACGAAGAGAGCCCCTACTGCCCAGTCAAGTGCCTCAGGGACAGACTCATGAGTGAAGGAGTGTTGACGGAGAGGCTAGACTCCGAGATACGAGACACGGAGGCTATGAAGGTGAAGGAGGCCATCGACTTCGCCGTCGGCAGCCCCGAGCCGGAGCCCATTGACGCCCACACGGGTGTCTTCGTGGAGGACGGATAGGATGCCGCGAGTCATCACATACGCGGAGGCTATAAACGAGGCGCTTAGGGCAGAGATGCTATGCGACCCCGAGGTGATCCTCTTCGGCGAGAACGTATCTAGCAGCTGGAGGCCGGCCACCAAGGGGCTGAAGGAGACGTTCGGCAGGGAGCGCGTCAGGGACGCCCCCATCACAGAGACGGCGTTCATCGGCGCAGGCGTCGGGGCCGCCGTGGTGGGCATGAAGCCCGTCGTGGAGCTCATGCTTGTGGACTTCGGGCTGGTGGCCATGGACCAGATACTAAACCAGATGGCCAAGACCACGTACATGACGGGGGGTGCGGTCAGCGTCCCCATGGTGCTCCGCTGCATCTACGGCGCCGGCGGAGGAGACGCCGCCACCCACAGCGAGACCCTGTACGGCGTCTACGCCCACATGCCCGGGTTGAAGGTCGTTGTCCCCAGCAACCCCTACGACGCCAAGGGGCTCCTCGTAGCTGCGATACGTGACCCAAACCCCGTGGCGTTCTTCGAGCACAGGCTCCTCTACGGGATGGAGGGCGAGGTGCCCGAGGAGCCCTACACGGTGCCCTTCGGCGTGGCCAACCTGGTGCGTGAAGGCGGCGACGTCACGGTGGTGGCAGCCGGCAGGATGGTTCAGGAGGCCGCCAAGGCGGCGGACACCCTCAAGGGAGACGTGAGCGTCGAGGTCATCGACCCCCGGACACTGGTGCCTCTGGACGAGGAGGCCATCCTCAGGAGCGTCCAGAAGACTGGGAGGCTCGTGGTGGTGGACGAGGACTACGAGCGCTGCGGCTTCACCGCCGAGGTCGCCGCCGTAGTCGCGGAGAAAGGGTTCCACAGCCTCGAGGCCCCGGTTGCCCGGGTGGCTAACCCGAACACGCCGATACCGTTCAACAGGAGCCTGGAGCGCCAAGTGCTGCCGGACGCCGACAAGATAGTCCGAGCCATTAAGAGCGTCGTGAAGTGATTACACGGGGCCCGGCCGGGGCCGCCCTCCACCCGTGGAAGGGGTCAGTGCTGAACGGGGCATGGGCCTCCGTCAACCGGCTGTTAATCCACGCAGACCAGCTGGCCTAGACGCTTTATCCTCTGCCTCAGCTTCTTCTTGGTGTCAGCGTCGAGCTTCGCATTCTTCACCACGGCGAGTTTGTCCCTCATGAACGCCTCTACCATGGAGCGGTCCCTGGGGTCCACGTGGTCCGGGAGCTGCCTTATGGCACCGATGCACCTCCGGTTCCTTTCGACGCCCGCCTGGAGCCTGGCCATGTCCCAGTTCACCGCCCTCTTCTTCAGGAGGTACGAGTCTTCCTGGAGGTCCCCGATCTCCCTCCTGGCCTCAAGGAGCTCCTTCACCCCCTGCACCTCCTCGAGCTTCCTCTGGTAGAAGCCCAGGTCTTCCTGGAACCGTTTCAGGTGCATCTCCTTGAGCTCAAGCGCGCTCTCGAACCTGTTGTCGTAGCCGGAGTACACCGAGTCGTACTGCTCGACCGAGACCTCTCCGTCGAGGAGCAGGCGGGTCAGCTTCACGTCCATGGATACGAGTCTCTTCAGCTCGTCGATGTTGGCCAGGGTGCTGCCGCAGTAGGTCTCTTTCACCTCTGGCTGGCGCTGTGCCACCATCTCCAGCTGTAGTGCCATGGCTCCTCATCCGCGGATGGCTACTTATCCCTGTGTATGTATCAATCTTCAACAATACTTCACGGATAAGTAATCGAGTCGTGCGAGGCATGCACCATCTTTATCCCCGCCACTATCTCCATGATGGAGCTATTCAAAACGATTCAAGCATCAAGAGCACTGTGCAGACGAAATCAGGGTATATAAGTTGCCGTCTGCACGTCACCCTTGGTGTGCCATTTTGTCTGGAAGTACCATCAACCCGTTACCCAAAGACAACATAGACCTGATAATTGAAAACATGAAAAAGATATCCGAAGAGATCGAGTCCAGAGTGAAAACACTCGACGTCGACGTCATCTCCACGAGAAACGACCCAACCATAAAGAACCTGTGGAACAAGCTCTGCATACTTCACATGAAAGGGACCGTGATCTGTGAACAGGAATACGGAGAGGACAAGCCCGGCGCCTGCGGCTACATCTACCAGCCCCAGGCTTGTATACAGGTCCTACATCTGACGGAAGAACAGACCTGCTGCAACAGACTCTACAAACGACTACCTTGAACGCCTGCTTCAGGCGTCAGCGCCCCAGGCGTACGGGCCTTAAATCTCTTGACGGTAGGGAAAAAGGGTCATAGTCGGTCTAGCGTCTTGCTCAGCCTCTCCAAGGCTTCGGCCTCAACCTTCTTAGCCTCAACGGGCAGCCCCGCGGATTTTTTACACTTAGCCTCATCCAGCTCCCCCTTGAAAGAGTGGGGGAAACGGTGTACATCGGTCGTCGTCAGACGGTGTGCGCCTTACCCGCATCCCTATCATTGAGCGGTAGGGGTACCCCTACTATGTAGGGGTGGGGGTACTAATCCATTCTTAGGGCCGTCGTTTTTCGCCTCCAGAAACATGTACATTGATTGCCGTTGTGGTAGCCCTGCCGACACGTTAAATAACTATATAATTATATAACTACATAATGGGTAAGTATTCGACCATATCGGTCCCGGAAGACGTCAAGACCATCCTAGAGAAGAGAAAAGGCGACAAGGAGTGGGGCGAGTACCTCATCGAGATATACGAGGCGGCCGAGGAAGAGAGACGGCGACGCGCCTTCGAGAAGATGCGTGAGATGCTCACGGAGGAGGACTACGAGAGCATGCGGCGCTCAAGCGAGGAGTTCAGGGAGAGGCTCAGGCTCAGATGACGCTCATAGACACCGGCGTCGTCATAGACAGCCTCCAGTACGACACACCGAAGACCGGTTCAATCTCCGTCATAACGCTCCTCGAGCTCCTCAGAGGCGTCGCGGAAGACAAGCGATCCGAGCTAAAGACGCATCTGGAGGGATGCTACCCCGTCCTCGGGCTGGACAACGACACCGTCCTGGAGTACTGCCGCGTCTTCGAGTCGCTGCGCTCCAGGGGGGAGCTCATCCCCGAGGCCGACATTATCATCGCGGCCACCGCCATCTCGAAAGGCATGGAGCTGGAGACCGACGATAAGCACTTCACGCGTCTAGTGAGCCACGGCCTGAAATATAAGAAAAGGCAGGACTAGACCTTCGACGCCTTCCCCGCCTCGTAGGGCTTGACGTAGAGCCCCAGCAGGAGCACCACCACGCTGACGCTGCTCAGCGCCAGCACCGTGGTCCTGAGGCCTATCCCGAGGAGGTAGCCTATGAGTATGCTCGCCGGGATGTTGCCTATCCAGCTCCAGCTCATGTACATCTGGTAGACGGTGCTGCTCATGGCGAGGGGCGTCGCGTCCGCCATGATCGCGAACACGGTGCCGGTCCAGAACCTCTCCATGAAGCTGGACGCCATCACCACGGCCACGGTCCAGACGAGGGCCGAGCCGGGGGACAGGGTGACCCAGAGGAGCCCGGCGCCTGCGAAGACCACCGTCGCCATCAGGAACGCCTTCTTGTGGCCGTACCTGTCCGCGAAGCCTCCGCCGATGAGGGAGCCGGCGAGCCCGGCCACCGTCGCAGCGAGGCCCAGGGTGCTCACCAGCGCCACGTCGGCGCTTATCGCCTCACGCAACGCTATGGCGAACATGTTGTTGAGGGGTGAGGTGATCCGGGTCATGGTGAACGACCTGAAGAACATGATGAGCACGGCGACGACGACGGTGAGCTCGGTGAACGTGAACGCCACGGCCTCCCGGCTGAACGCCCGCTCCTTCGCGGCCTCGGGCTCCTTCACCGTGAGGAAGAGGAACGAAGTCAAACCGGTGAACCCGGCGAGCACGAACACCAGCTTGTAGCCGCCAACGTCCAGCAGCCACAGCGGCAGCACGGTGGCGAGGGCGGCGCCGACGCTCTGTGCCGCCGTGCTCACGCCGCCTATCACCCTGGCGTGGTACTCGGGGGGCGTCACGTCGATGGCGAAGCTGTCGGCCGCCATGTCGTAGAACGCCCCAGCCGTGATTATGGAGACGCAGGCCGGGAACAGGACGCTCCACACGGGAGCCGTCTCGATGTCGCTCAACGCCATGACGGCTATGCCGACAAGGTAGAGGACGCCGGTGACGACGAACCAGGGCTTACGCTTGTAGAGCCGCCCCCTCCACCGGAGGGGGAAGACGTCGGCGACCAGCCCGACGAACATCTTCCAGCTCCACGAGACGAAGAGGAGCCCCATGAAGGCGCTGGCCTCGATGGTGCCGACCCCTGCCTTGTCGAGCAGGAACACAGGCACCCAGAGGTTGAACGTCGTACGGACGAAGCCGTTGGTGAAGTAGCTCAGCCCGTAGAGCACCGTGATCTTCCTGGGCTCCCACACCTCGGAGATGAGCTCCTCCAGCCTCTCCTCCTTGGATGCCCTCCAGTAGGTGACGCCCCGCGCCTCGAACCCGCGGCGCCACCTCCTCCCGAGGATGAACATCACAGCGTACGCCCCCACCGTGAACGCGAACACGGCTACGCCCAGCTGGTACTTCAGGGGAATCCCTAGGAACCACCCGAGGGGAGACACGCTGTATAGCTCCGCGTCCATGGGCTAAGAAGTTTCCCCGGCCTCGATCTCCCTGAGGAGCCGGGGGAACCCGCAGATGCTGTCGACGGCGTAGCCGTTCCACGGTGGCTGACCGGGGGCCCTTATCCAGACTCCGGTCAAGCCGCTGTCCCGCGCCCCGTACATGTCGGCCTCGACGCTGTCCCCCACGTGCACCGTCTCCCCTGGCTCCACGCCCAGCTCCGACAGCACCAGCCTGAATATCTCGGGGTTGGGCTTCCTGACGCCCGTGTCCCTGCTGCAGACGATGAGGTCGAAGTACCTGTCGAGGCCGCCGTCCTCTAGCAGCTCCCTGGGCTGGTCGCTCATGGTGTTGCTGAGCAGCGCCACCTTATACTTTGCGGACAGCTCCCTGAGGACGTCCTCGACGCAGTGATAGTACTCGGATCTGTAGTACACCTTGAAGTTGTCGTAGAGAAGCCTCAGGAGCTCGGCGTCCACGAGTATCCCCAGGCGGCCGAGGAAGTCGGCGTACACCTCCTCGAAGGTCCTCTCCCTGCCCCTCGCCCGGACCCTGTTGAGTGCCTGGAGGGCCCCGTTGAGGGTTCGTTTCAGCTCCTCCATCTCCACGTCGTAGCCGCGCCCCGTGAGGATGATCCGTATCGCCTCGTGGTAGGGCCCCCACTCAAGGCCGCCGTCGGAGAGGGTGCCGCCGAAGTCCAGGATAACCGCCTTGAACGTCATCCATACACCATAGACGAAGGGTATTACAAGTTTACCTGAGGAGGGGGGGGCCTAAGCCGGGGATTCCTCTATGACTACGTCTCGTTTCTTGAGCTCGGACAGCAGAGCCTCGGCGAACCCCTTCTGCATCCCCAGCCTCTCCGGCGGGACGACGCCCACCTCACCTATCTTCCCCTGCGCGAGCATCCCCCCGACGATTGCCGCCGTGTAACCGGTGGTTCGCGCCATAGCCGAGACCCTACCCTCGTGGTCGTAGCGGTCGAGGACCCTGAAGACGTACCCCCGTTCCTCTCCCGCCGCCCTGCCTTGGACGGTGATCTGCATCGCGAGGAGGTCGCCCACCTCAGGCATCCATAGGCTCCTCTCGAGCAGCCGGGCCGTGGCGAGCCTCGGCGACACGGGCTCCCCCTTCACCGTGACGGGGACGTCCGAGAAGAACCCCAGGTCCTTGAGGAGCCTGACCTTCTCGACGTGGCCCGGGTAGCGGAGGGTCTTCTCCCACATCTCCTCGACGCCCGGCAGAGACTTGGCTAATGTGCGCAGCCCATCCGTGTAGAAGGCCTCCAGCGTCCCGACGCCCTGGAACTCTATCTCCTCGAGGCCGCTCAGCGCCGGCACCTCGACTATCTCGCCGCCCTCGACGATGCGGACGTCCCTGACGTACTCGTCTATCAGTCCCTCCGCCGACCATGTGATCGTGTAGCCGAGGGGCGGCACCGGCTTCTCCGGTATGCCGCCCACCATGACGTGGACCTTCTCCACCGTGTCCAGCCTCGAAGCCCCGTAGCCCACCAGGATGTTGGACAGCCCAGGCGCCACGCCGCAGTCCGGGACCACGGTGACGCCGTTCTCCCTCGCGGCACCGTCCAGCTGGGTCGGGTCCTCCGGGGTGAACGACACGTCGAGCATGTCGACGCCTGCCTCCACCGACGCCTTCAGCGCAGCGTAGCCGTAGTCCCCCGGGAGGGCGCCGAGAGTCAGGTCGTGGCCCCTGATCTTCCCGAGGAGGGACTGGTGGTCCGACGTGTCTATGGTCGTCCAGCCGGCCCCCGGGATGCGGTTAGCCGCCTCCCTAGCCCTCGCCTCATCTATGTCGGCCATGGTGACCTTCGAGCCTGGCAGGCATCGGACGAACTCACGCCCAATGACGGCCCCGATCTTACCGCAGCCCAGAACAATTACCCTCACATCTAGTCACAGTTACATGTCATCGCTGTGCCCTTTTCATGGTTTCGGGAAAAACGAGGAAGAATGGCTAGTCTTTGGGCTCGTCGTCACGCCTCAGGGAGCCCGCCGCGCAGTGGATGCTGCCGCTGTTCATGGGCCACACCAGTGTGGGGATCTCCACCTCGACCACTTCGACTCCGACGCTCTCGAGCCACTTGGTGGCCTTCGGCGAGCCGGTGGGCACGAGGATCTTCATGGGCTCCAGCACTACGCCTGTCTCCGGTCCCACAGGCGTGCCCTGGTCGATCCTGCAGATGTCGTCTGGGGGCACGATGAACCTCCATCCCATCTCGGCCTTGAGCCACTCCAGCAGGTAGGGGTCGAGCCACCTGGGGTCAGCGACAGACGTGTGCCTGTCCACCATGCAGTAGTGTGTGAGCTGAGGTCTGGGGCCCCACCCGGGCAGTATCCTGACGTCGACCTCAGGGTCTTGGCCTTGGATGATTTTCTTGAACTGGGTGTGGCCTCGGTCGTTGGCCCTCCAGACGCCTGGGTCGCTGGTGTTGGACCGCGGGTAGTGGACGGTGACCAGCACGTGCTTCTCGTCGTGCCACCCGATGTTGCCTCCCTCGGCCATGCCGTCGCCTGTGATCATGCCGACTACGGGGCACCCCGCCTCCGCGAGGGTCTGATACGTAGGAACCTCCTCGCCTCTCCGGATGTGGTCGTACATCCTTAGGATCACCTGGCCGTAGACGGCTGGGTGGCAGACGTCGTCCGTGTAGATGGACTTCACCTGGTACGGCGGATCGTAAGGGTCCGGCCTGCGTTCGACGACCTCGACGCCCTCGTCCCTGTACGCCTTCTTCAGCCGCTCGTAGTCCTCTGTGAGCCTCGATAGGTCCTTGGGCCTCCAGCTCATCCTCCACGCGGCCAGGTCGCTGCTGTGGGGCGGCCAAGGCGTGGGTTCGCCGACGCTG
>CAZQOX010000041.1:0-8531 GCA_964594895.1 uncultured Candidatus Bathyarchaeia archaeon | reverse complement strand
GATGAGAGGCACGTCAGCCAACGGGAAAAGAACCTTAGGCCAAGCTGAGAGGCCTAAGCCATGTAGCCAGATCCCCGGCAAGGATCAACGCCCTCAAGACAACAAACCGAACGATACATCGCGATAAACCAAGAAAAGAAACCCACAGTAGTATACGAAAAATCAGGCGAAGACACACTAATAATAACCATAAATTATAGCAGCACCTTGAAGGATGTAATTGAGAGAAGAAGGAGGAGTGGACGCTGGATCCCATAATACGATACGACTCTAAAGCCGACATACTCTCGGTGAAACTCAGGGAAGGCGAGATCGCGGACGAAAAACTCCTCGACAGCGACGTGCTCATGAGCCTAGACCAATCAGGGGAGCTCGTCGCCCTAGAGATATGGGACGCCTCAAAAAGAGGCCTCTACAAGACCCTCGTCGATCTAGCGATAGAGAAAAGAGACCTAGTGGACACACTTCTCGATAGACCCGCAGCAAACCCCGCATAAAACTCACCGATGAGCGCACTATAGAAGAGAACTCGAACAGGTACCATCGCTATCATCAAACAAGGCACACCACATTCCTAGTAACACGCCTCAGACAAGACCTCCACACAGCCAACGACCCCAACAGAGTTTAGATAAAACCAACACATTTTAAATAAACTATCGGGGTGTCGGCCACCGGAAAAAACGCTTATCGTAAGTAACCAACTACAAGGGAAACGCCGAGTCGTCGACCTACGTAACCGTAAATGGACCGACAAACCAAGAGCCAGGCAGCCCTACACAAGAAACCCAAGACCTCTGAGGGGTGCGCCATAGGCAGGAAGCTGCGCGTAGAACCCGGCAAAGGAATCCAGAGTCTGCCCCTGATCGGCTACAGGCTCTACGAGCCCTTCACCAAGTCTCCAAGGGAGGGCTACTTCATGTGCCCCACCAGAGACCAACCGTAAAGCAGATGCTCAACACCAAACTAGGGTAGGAACCCCATGGAGACGGAAAAGCAGCAAAAAAAGCTGCAAACAATCAACAACCCTCAATAAACTCGGCAACCCACACCGTGACCACCTACCATAGAGTCGAAGTAGACACAGACAAGGTAAAACTAGACGAACAGCGCCGCGGCCACAGATGGATCAACACCATGGAGGACGGTCTACACCATACCTAGTTGAGATGATCGAAAACTCAGGCATCTTCAAGAAACCGGGCTCTCCCCCTTAGCCCTCGTCCGTCGCTTGTCGGCGGCACCCATTCTCACAGAAAGGTTCGGGCGATCCACCCCCAGAGCGAGGCTGATGGGGCCTCTTAAGCTTGCCAAGGTACCCCATCGAGGCCACGACGAGAGCTACACCGATGAAGATATGCTTCCTCGCAAGCAGGCCGTCTCCAAGCCTCGAAAAGAGGAAAACGTCCACGCCCAGGAGGATGCCCGTGGCCAGCCTCATCCAGTTACTGCTCTCCCGAGTCCCCCAGGACTGGGTGATCCAGTCCAATGCATATGGGAGAGCGAAAAGAGCAATGGCCAGCAGCCTAGTGTCGGGGTCCAGAAACCCTGGAAGATCAACCCCGAAGCAGTCAAAGACGAGATATGGGGCGATGAAGCCGAGTAGGTAACCGGAGCAGCGTGCGCACAGCCTCACCCTATACCCATACAGGTTAACGGTAAACCAATGGTTGTGGGCAAGCAGCCTCCAGCACTCCAACTCGACTCTACTCCTTTATCAGCTCGGACCCACAGTAAGGGCACAGGTTGAACTCCCTTAGCACCGGTTTACCGCATGAAGGGCAGTTAAGCCCTATGGGGGTAGCCGGCACCTTCAAGGGGAGCCCGGTCTTCAGCTTCGCCATTCTTTCCTTTAGGACGGAGCCATATGTGGCCTTCACCACGGTCCCTCCGCCCTCCACCTCTGTGAACTCGAAGAAGAGGGAGCCACTTGCGTCGTCAAGGCTAATCAGGCGTGGTGGATTATTCTCCTTCTCGACAAACCTCTCGGGGGGTGGCCCTCTCCTGAGGAGGTTCCCTAATCTGGCGGTGAGGCCTTCTGGCTCGTCTTTCTTTTCCAGGGCTTCCTGTCTCCAATTGTCGATCTCTTTCTCCATGCTCTCAAAGGATTCTTTGATGCCTTGGGTGGTATAGAAGGAATCGGTCTCTTTACCGGTTTCCTGTGGATTCTCGCCCCGTTGCCCCATGGTCATCATACAGAATAATAAAGGTAGAAGCAGCCAGATGAAGCTGAAGCCTCCGCCTCCTTCCTGACCGATGAACGATGTTATCATTGTGGTTCCCCAATAACTCTATTATTTGGTTTAAAACACCTATCATTCCGCTGGGCGATGGTTGTCGCCCGTGACTACACATACAATCTAATATGGAATACTGTTCCACGAAACCCCCAGATACCTCCAGGGGCCACCAAGGTGCAATCATACAAGACCAGAGAAGACCTACTCGAAGATAAGACCATACTCGTCACGGGGGGCACCGGCTCCTTCGGAAACACCATGGTCGAGCGGATCCTCGGCGACCAGCACCCAAGCGAGATCATAGTCTTCAGCCGAGACGAGAAGAAGCAGTACGACATGCGTAGACGCCTCGACACGGATAGGGTCAGGTTCATCATAGGGGACGTACGCGACAAGGAGTCCGTCAAGAGGGTCATGAAGGGCGTGGACCTCGTGTTCCACGCGGCAGCCTACAAGCAGGTCCCCACATGCGAGTTCTTCCCCATGGAGGCCGTCAAGACCAACATCATCGGCTCCAGCAACGTCCTGGACGCTGCCGAGGAGGCGGGCGCCGAGAGGGTGATCATGCTGAGCACAGACAAGGCCGTCTACCCCATAAACGCCATGGGCATGACCAAGGCCCTCATGGAGAAGCTCATGACAGCCAAGGCAAGGCTCAACGGCGAAACCGTCTACAGCGGCGTCAGGTACGGCAACGTCATGTTCAGCAGGGGCTCGGTGCTCCCCCTCTTCATAAGCCAGATAAGGAACGACACCCAGCTCACCGTCACCAACCCCGACATGACACGGTTCCTTCTGCCCCTGGAAACCGCGATCGATCTCGTGCTCTACGCCATAGAGCACGGGGAGAACGGCGACATACTGGTCAAGAAGAGCCCGGCCGCCACCATAGGCACCCTGGCGGAGGCCATGACCATCATCTTCAACCACGACAGGGGCGTCAAGACCATCGGCGTCAGGGAGGGCGAGAAGATGCACGAGACCCTCGTCACCCGTGAGGAGCTCATGAAGGCCGAGAGCGACGACTCCTTCTACAGGATAAGGAACCTGAGGAGGCTCGACTACGACGAGTTCTACTCGTCCGGCAAGTACGACGGGACCCCCGCCGAGGGATACACGTCCAGCAACACCCACAGGCTCACCCTCGACGAGACCATAGCCCTCCTGCTGTCAATCAGCCAGGTACAGGAACGGCTCAGAGACGAGCCGCCGCCACCCCATGAGCACCTGCCGGAAATCAGCCAGCCAGTGCAGAGGTGAACACATGAGAGTCGGGATCACAGGCGAGACGGGCTTCATCGGCTCACACCTACACAGCTACCTGAAAACCGACGAAGACGTGACCCTGATCCCCTGCCAGAGAAGGTTCTTCGAGAACGCCTACGAGCTCGACGAGTTCCTCCGGCGCTGCGACGTCGTGGTCCACCTGGCCGGAGCCAACCGCGGCCCAGACGAAGAGGTCTACGAGACCAACGTCCAGCTGGCCGAGGGGCTCGTGTCGGCGCTCGAACGAACAGGATGCACGCCCCACCTGATATACAGCTCCTCGACACACGAGACCAGGGACACGGCGTACGGCAGATCCAAGCTCCACTCGAGGCAGACGCTGTCAAGGTGGGCCCACGAGAACGGCGCCAAGTTCACGGGGCTCATAATCCCCAACGTCTATGGCCCCTTCTGCAGGCCCTTCTACAACTCCGTGGTAGCCACGTTCTGCCACATGCTCACCCACGGCCAGGAGCCGGAGATGAAGGATGACCAGAGCGTCGGCCTCATCTACATCGACGACGTGCTGCAGAAGATCCACCGGGTGATACTGTACGAGCTGGAGTCCGACGAGATGCTGGTGCCACCCAACCTGGAGATAAAGGTGAGCGACCTCCTGCAAAAGCTCCACGGCTTTAAGCAGCAGTACATAGAGGGGAAACTCATCCCGGACCTCTCAGACCCCTTCGACCTCAAGCTGTTCAACACCTTCAGATCATACATCGAGTCCGGCCACTACCCGGTATCATACGACGTGAAAGAGGACCATCGGGGCTACCTCTTCGAGGCTATAAGATCCCTCAACCAGGGCCAAGCCTTCTTCTCGACGACGAAGCCCGGGGTCGAGAGAGGCGACCACTACCACAGGAGGAAGGTGGAGCGGTTCAGCATAGTCAAGGGCCGGGCCCTCGTCCAGCTGAGAAGGGTGGGAGCCAGCGCCATCAATGACTATATCCTGAGCGGCGAGAAACCGTCGTACATCGACATACCCGTCCTCCACACCCACAACCTGATCAACATCGGAGAAGAAGAGCTGCTCATGCTCTTCTGGACCAACGAACTATACAACCCGGAAGACCCCGACACCTTCTACGAGACGGTGAACGAGCCCAAGTCATACGAAGAGCCGATGACCCTGGAGGCCACGGCGTGAAGAGCAGCCTCAAAGTAGTGACGGTGCTCGGCACACGGCCCGAGATAATACGCCTTAGCCGAGTCATGGCCCTGCTCGACGAGCACCTCGAACACAGGATGGTACACACCGGGCAGAACTATGACTACGAACTCAACGAGATATTCTTCAAGGACCTCGGAGTCAGACGGCCCGACCACTTCCTAGAGGTCAACACAGAGAGCCTCGGCACCGTCATCGGCGAGACCATAGCCAAGTCCGAGAAGGTGCTGAAGGAGGAGAGCCCCGACGCCGTCCTCGTCCTCGGGGACACAAACAGCAGCCTCGCCGCCATCATGGCGAAACGCATGAAGATCCCCGTATACCACATGGAGGCAGGCAACAGGTGCTTCGACCCCAACGTCCCCGAGGAGACCAACCGCCGCATCATCGACCACATAGCCGACTACAACCTCGTCTACACGGAGCACGCCCGCCGACACCTCCTATCCGAGGGCATCCACCACCGCCGCATATACCTGACAGGCTCACCGATGTACGAGGTCCTCAGACACTACGAAGCACAGATCAACCAGTCCAAGATACTCGAAGAGCTCCACCTCAGAGCCAAGGAGTACTTCCTCGTGAGCACCCACCGCGAGGAGAACGTGGACAACTCGCTGAACCTATCGAAGATACTTGGCACCCTGAACGGCGTCGCCGAAAGGTACGGCCGCCCAATCATCGTTTCAACCCATCCCCGGACCTCGAAGAGATTGAAGTCGCTGAGAGGAATCGAGATGAACGAGAAGATAAGGCTCCATAAGCCCTTCGGGTACCACGACTACGTCCACCTGCAGAAGAACGCGTTATGCACCATAAGCGACAGCGGCACAATCAGCGAGGAGTCGGCAATCCTGGGGTTCCCCGCCGTCAACCTACGCGAAGCCACCGAGCACCCCGAGGCCCTCGACGCCGGAACCATAATCCTCGCCGGGATAGACAGGGAGACGGTGCTCGACGCCGTGGAGCTGTCAATCAGGGAGCCGGCGAGGCACGTCACGACCCCGCCCGAGTACAGGGTAGAGGACGTCTCATGGCGCGTACTGAAACTCATCATGGGCACGGCGAAGCTGAGCAACAGATGGGCTGGAATCGTGAAAAACGACCTTAAAGGCTAGGGGACCCTGGCTAGGTTCCCGGCTAACAGGGGGGAGTAGAACCGTCTTACGGGGCACTCGTTCAGACCGTTACGATTACCCTGCGATCAACTCAATAGATAAAGGTCTAGGCGATCCTCTCCAGCTCTACGAGCGTCTTCGCGGCCCCCACGCTCAACGTTCCTGTCAGCTTGCCTTCGTGGCCATACAGCTCAAAATGGACGTCTGCGTGCTCCTTGGTCCCCCCGCGGGCGTACTCCTCCGGGATACGGTAACTGAAGACACCCGTGACCTTACCAGATTTCGCCTCGAACTCGCTGGGTGAGACGCACTCTCCCTGGGGCCCCTTGACCGTGGCTCTCGCCTCGTCCTCTATACTGATCTCAACGACGTGGAAACCCGACGAGTCGCAGTACTCTCCCCTCCACACGCCTTTCAGGTCTAGGCCCGGGTCTACCTTGGGCATCTCTGGAGTGTATCTGGGAAGTGTCGTCATCCCGAGGCTTACGCTCTTCGCCTGCCCGTCCTCGCCGTACTCGAACGTAACCTCGTACCCGTCGTCTGACGGCCCGTGGACACGGTATCTCGCGTCGTCGACTCTCTCCAGAAGCACCGCGTTGTCCATGGTCAGGTACCCGTTCGCCACCCTCAACACGCTTTGACGGGTCTCGTCGCCGTAGACTCCGCATATCCTGCCCCAGTTCCCGGGAACCGACTGGAAGCCAGCGCCGAAAGCAGGTCTCTCTCCCAGGACCATCCTCAGAACCGTTGGCGACGGGGGCCTCCATCCCGAGCCGTCCTGAAGGTTGCTGAGCCAGCACACTCCCACCCCCTCCTGGGGGTAGAAGCAGACGTTGTTGGTGTAAGTCAGGCAGCCCGCCTGTGTGGCTGAGCATGATGTGGCCGTCGTGGATGCTGTAGAACCAGGTGAGGCCCATGCCGCTCCTCGAGTTGCCGGAGGGGGCTTGGAGTCGATGCATCTCCTTAACGGTCTCCTCCTTGAGTATGCACCTGCCCTTGAACCGCCCTCCCCCCATGTTCATTATTACGAGGTTGGCAAGGTCGAGGACGGTGGAGTATAGGCTCCCCGCCGGGTCCTCGGGCATGGTGCCCAGAAGGTAGGGGCTTACGGGTATCAGGGCGTTCTCCGGGCCACCCGCCCGCTTGTAGCCCTGAGCCAAGTTGCCGCGGATCTCCGGCGTCAGTGTGAACGCGCTCGAGCTCATCTCCAGCGGCTCTAGCACGTTCTCGGCGACGTACCTGTCATAGGTCACCCCGGAGAACAGCTCAATGAGGTACCCGACGATCATGTACGCCGTGTTACAGTAGGCCCACTTCTCCCCCCGGGGCCTGACGGCCCACGCCGCGGACTCTATGTATCCCCTCATGGTCAGCGGCTCCTCGTCCAGCAGGTATATCGGCGGCACCCGTGTAGGCATCCCGCTGCGGTGAGTCAGGAGGTCCCGGATGGTCGGCTCCTCTCCCTGCACGCCCCGGATCTTGACGTCCAGATGGCTGTTCACCTCGTCGTCCAGATCGAACTTACCCTTCTCCATAAGCTGGAGGAGGCCGACAGTGACGACTGGCTTGGTCACCGACGCGCACCTGTAAACCGTCTCCGGCTTGGCCCGCACTTTTTCGTCGACGTCGGCGTAGCCGAAACCCTTGGCCCACACCACCTCGCCGCCTCGTATGACCGATAGACTGGAACCAGGGTGCTTCCTACATGCAAGCTCGGCCTCGACGAACCTCTCAACATCCTCTAAGACCTCGTTGTCAAGCATGATGAATCAGTTCCATATCCTCCGTTAGAGAAATAAAATTAACCTCCACACACGAACCAAAAACATGAGGCCACCCACCCTGTTAAATAAGTCTCCGAACATAGACTTCACCGATTTCTATGGGTCGAAACAAGAAATACGACGGCTACGAAGCCTACCAGTACCTTGAACCCGGCCGAGACTACCGGGAGTTCAGGCTCCGCAGAGCCGTGATCCCCGAGTGGTGGGAGCCAGTCCCCCTCAGCAAGACGGAAGAGGAACACTTCGAGGCGGTTATGGAGAGTAACATCGTCATAGACCTCCACGCCCACCCCGACATCAGCCCCGAGAACCCCTTGGAGAACAGGAGCTTCGACAGGGAGGGCCGCAACGTCCTCGCCTACGAGGCCCTCGCAGCCAGCGGCCTCGACTGCGTCTTCGACAACATGCAGGACGGCAGCAGCTTCATCAACACCAAGCACGGCTGGGACTGGAACAGCACCCTCCACGACTTGGGCATGAGGCTCTGCGACATCGCCCACCAGGGCTTCCTCATCCACTGTAAGCGCGCCGAGGACATCGAGCGCGCCCACAGGGAAGGCAAGCTCGCGTGGGTGGCCGTCCTCGAGTCAGCCAGCTGCATCGAGAACGAGGTGGACCGCCTCGACGTCCTCTACGGCCTCGGCGTCCGCAGCATCGGCGTCAACTACAGCGAATCCAACATGCTCGGCAGCGGCCTCAAGGAGCATATGGACGGAGGCCTCACAGACTTCGGGTACGACGCCCTCGTCCGCATGAACAAGCTCGGCCTCCTCGTGGACGTAAGCCACACCAGCGACCAGACGGCGCAAGAGGTAATCGAGCTCAGCCGAGACCCCATAATAGTCAGCCACGCCGGCACAAGGGTCCTCACCCCCACCACCCGAATGTTCCCCGACGAGGTCATCCAGGCACTAGCCGAGCGCGGCGGCGTCATGGCGATAGAGGCGGC
>CAZQOX010000040.1:0-8553 GCA_964594895.1 uncultured Candidatus Bathyarchaeia archaeon | reverse complement strand
CCAGCTACGACGAGGAGCGGAACGTGATCCGGCTCATGGAGGAGAACAGGTTCTACGACTTCGTCGAGCTTCTTGAGGCGTACAAGCCTATGATCGGGGAGGACCCTACCGGTTTCGACGGGAGATCCATCCACCCCGTGACCACCAGAACGCTGGTCACAGAGATGAAGGCATACAGCAAGGGGCGTAGACCCCGCAGGGACAGGGAGACGCGCACGGTGGTGCTCCTGGACAGGGGCGTCAGCATGGCTGAACCTTGGAGCCTATGGGAGCAATACCCCAAGATCATGGTGGCCAGGTTCCTGGCGAACGCGGTGGCGGCTTCCCACTCCAACGCAGCTGTCTACAGCTTCGGCGAATCCCTGAGGATGGAGCGCAGCCCGGACGACGTGGAGCCTCTGGGCGAGGAGACCAGGCTGGACGCGGCGCTGAGACACGTGTCCCTGGTTGAGCCCGAGCGTCTCGTGATGCTCACAGACGGTAGACCCGTCTACATCGATGGCGTAGACACCGATGAGGACTGCGAGAAGGCCGTAGTGCTATTGGAAGCGTTGTGCAGGTCGGGAGTCCAGATGCTGATATTCACACTGGGCGAGGACAGGGAAATGGAGCGGTTCTACGGTCAGCTTACGCAGACGTCGGAAGCCCTCGTCGTGCCGCTGAAGACCGGCGGCGACGTGGTACGCATGATGTGTAGGATCGCTGAGTGGTTCTAGCCCAGCTCGATCCGACTCGTCATGACGGCGGATCGGCGCCGTTCCAGCTAACCTCCTTGTGGAAGCATGTGCGCTCCCCCAGGTGGCACGCGGGGCCAGTCTGCTCGACGAGGTAGACCAAGGCATCGTTGTCGCAGTCAGTCAGCACCCGCCTGACCCTCTGGACGTTGCCGCTGGTGACGCCCTTCCTCATCACCCTGCCGTGGCTGCGCCTATAGTAGTGAGCCCACCCCGTCTCCAGGGTCAGCCTGAGCGCCTCCCTGTTGACGTACGCCAGGGTGAGCACCTCATGGGTGTCCGCCTCCTGCGTCACCACGGGGATCAAGCCGCCCTCCTTGTCCCAGTCCAGCTCGTCCACCTCGACCCCGATCATAGCCTGACGCTCACCCCCTCATCCCTGAGATACCGTTTTACCACGGGGACAGGGTAGTTGCCGTAGTGGAACACCGAGGCCGCGAGGGCGGCGTCGGCCGTACCCTCCGTGAACGCCTCGAGGAAGTGTCGGGGCTCACCCGCCCCACCCGAGGCCACCAGGGGCACGTTGACGCGCCGGGAGATGTGGCGGTTGAGTACGTTGTCGAACCCCTTCCTGGTGCCGTCCCTGTCCATGCTGGTTACGAGGAGCTCGCCGGCCCCCAGCTCGGCGGCCTCCGAGGCCCAGCTCAGGGCGTCCAGCCCCGTGGGGGTCGCGCCGCCGTGGGTGTATACCTGGAACCAGCAGCTTCCCTCGGGGGTGTCCACGACGTTCCTGTCCGGCCTGGCTTCATATACGCGTCTCGCGTCTATTGCCACGACGACGCACTGGGAGCCGAAAACGTCGGCGATCTCGGTGATCCTCTCCGGGTGCAACACCGCTGCTGTGTTGAGGCTGGTCTTGTCGGCGCCGTTCCTGAGTACGAGCCTGACGTCTTCCATCGTCCTGATGCCGCCACCCACCGTGAAGGGTATGTCCAGCTCGGACGCGACCGCCCTGACCAGGCCGCTGAGCGTTTCACGCCTCTCCCGGGTGGCCGTGATGTCGAGGAAGACGAGCTCGTCGGCGCCGTCCTCGTTGTACCGCTTGGCCAGCTCCACGGGGTCGCCGGCGTCCCTCAGGTCTATGAAGTGGGTGCCCTTGACGACCCTGCCGTCCTTGACGTCGAGGCATGGGATGATCCTCTTCGCCAGCATCAACGGCCCCCCACCACGCTCACGGCCTGCCGGTAGGTGAAGCGGCCCTCGTAGAGGGCCTTACCGACCACGACCGCCGCCGCCCCTGCTTCCCTGAGCTTCGCGAGGTCTCCCAGCTGGGAGACGCCGCCTGAGGCGATGATGGACGCGTCCCCAGTTATGCTTCTGTAAGTCTCAACGTCTAGGCCCGACAGGGCTCCGTCCCTGTCCACGTCGGTGACCAGGAACCACCTGAAGCCGAGAGCGGTGTATTCCCGTAAGGCGTCGGCCAGGTGTCTGCCGGTGGTTTCCGTCCACCCCTTCATGAGGACGCAGCCGTCCCTGTGATCCAGCGCGACGGCGACCCGCTCGGAGCCGTACTCGCCGAGGAGCCCAGCCGCCTCACCTGGATTGTTTAGAGCGTATGAGCCCAGAACCACCCTGTACACGCCTGCGTCGAGGAGGCGGGCCGCCTCCTCACTGCCCCTGATGCCGCCGCCCACCTGGGTCTCCACGTCGAGGGACTCGACCATCTCCAGTATCTGGGCCCTGTTGCTCCCTCTACACAGGGCGGCGTCGAGGTCCACTACGTGGAGCAGCTCAGCGCCTTCACCGACCCATCTCCAGGCGGTCTCCAGCGGGCTATCGGCACCGTAAAGCTTCATGGTCTCGGGGACGCCCCTAGTGAGCCGGACTATCCTGCCATCCATTATGTCCAGCGCCGGTATCACCTGCATGGGTCTCACCTCTTCACCAGCCCAGCGAAGTTGGAGAGGAGCCTGGCACCTGCCTTCCCCGATTTCTCGGGGTGGAACTGTGTCCCGTAGACGTTGCCCCGCTCCACGATGGACGCGAACTCGCCGCCGTAGCTGGTGGATGCCAGCGTGTCCCTGGGGTCGGCGGGCTCCGGGTAGTAGCTGTGGACGAAGTAGAAGTATGAGCCGGGCTTCACCCCGTCGAGGAGGGGACTAACCCTCAGAGGCTCAACCGTGTTCCAGCCCATGTGAGGTGTCTTCACACCCCCACGGAAGCGCTTAACCTCTCCGGGCAGGAGACCCAAGCCGTCGCCGGGGCTCTCCTCGCTGCGTATGAAGAGGAGCTGCATGCCGAGGCAGCTGCCGAGGAGAGGCGTCCCCATGTCCACCGTGGCCTTCAGCGCCTCCCTGAAGGGCTCCAGGTTGGCCGCGGCGGCCCCGAAGTTTCCGACGCCGGGAAGCACCACGGCGTCCGAGCCTAGCAGCCTCGACGGCTCCTCGGCGACCTCGACGCGGAGCCCCGCCTTCAGGAGGGCGTTGGACATGCTGAACAGGTTCCCGACCCCGTAGTCGATGACCGTCGCTAAAGGCGTCTAGATCACCCCCTTGCTGCTGGGCACGCCCCGTCTCCTAGGGTCGGGGGCCGCCGCCTGCCTGAGGCTGAGCGCGAGGGCCTTGAACGCTGCCTCGGCCCGGTGGTGGTCGTTTGAGCCGCAGTGGACGTTGACGTGTATGTTGGCGTGGAGGCTCGTCGCCAGGGTCTCAAGGAAATGGGTCAGGTCCTCGGCGGCCACGTCCTCCAGCGTGGGCCCGCTGAGGCCGAGGTTGACCACGTGGTAGGGTCTGCCTCCCAGGTCCACGGCGCAGCTCGCGAGGCTGCAGTCCATGGGCACCGTGGCGTAGCCGAACCTGGTTATGGGCTCTCCTTCCCCAAGAGCTTCACGGATGGCCCTGCCGAGACACAGCGCCGTGTCCTCCATTACATGGTGTTTCAGGTCTCCCGCGGCCTTGAGGCGTATGTCGATCATGCTGTGGGTGGAGAGGCTCGTGAGCATGTGGCTGAGGAATCCCACGGGGGTCTCGATCTCGGCCGCCCCTGAGCCGTCCAGGTTGACCGTCACCGTGACGGAGGTCTCACGGGTTGTGCGCTCGACGCTGCCGGTCCTCAAGGCGCCTCCCTCCTCGCGAAACGCAGGGTCGTAGGCAGGTCGTTTACGCTGTGGGCCACCACGTCGCAGCCGGCCTCCAGAAAAGCCTGCCGTGCTTCGTCGCTGGCAGCGACGCACCCGTAGACTCCGGCGAAGAGGTACCTGTCGCCAGCCCTCTCCGCCATGAGCATGTCTGCCATTGTGTCCCCCACGTAGAGGGCCCGCGTGATGGGCTGGTAGGGCTCAGCGGCTCGGGTTAAAGGATAAGGGTTAGGCTTACCCAGGATTCTTCGCTCAGCGGTCTCCTCTTCGGCCTGTTTGATGTCGTCGTGCCAGACTCGGGCCTCCGGGCTGAATCTTCCTAGTGCCGCCCCGAGGGCGTAGCTCGCCGTGTTGGCCAGGCTGCCTGACGCTATACCAAACCTGGCTCCTCCGATGATCTCCTCCAGCTGGTCCAGCGTCTCATCTGTGACTACAACCCTCTCGTTTTCCACGTAGCCAACCTGGGCATAGGTGAACCTCGTGGGCACACCGAATGTCTCCTTGAACAGGGTTGCGCCACTGAACACCTCCTCGAAAACGGTGGAAACGATGCTCTCCCCTACGCCGCCTGGGTGGCTGAGGGCCTGCTTCAAGCCCTTCATGGCTGGGAGGAGCTGGGCGTCCACGGACTCCACGCCGGAGTCGTCGAGGCTCGTGGCGAAGGAGCACAGCTCATCGTAGAGATTACCCATGGGTATCCCCGCTTCAACCCGGTTTTCCTTGATGAAACTGAGCCGCCGGAGCATATCGTCGATATCCAGTGACCGCTGGGCGAGCTCATCTATCTCGGCTGCCTCGGGGGAAGAGGCGAGCACCCTCATGACTAAGGCGTAGGTAAGGTCCCAGTCGTTGTTCATGCCGCCTGTCCGCTTGTAGGCGAAGTTGAGTCTCTCGTCGAACATGGTCTCGGGCAGCTTGACGCCTGTAAAAGCCTCGACGAGGAAAGACGTGCCCCACGCCACAGCCTTACTATATGACCCTCGCACGTCGATTAGTACACCGTCGCAGTCGAAGACGATCACATCGATCTCCGCCAACCATGGCAGCCGGTCCTCTCTCACGTAGAGCGGGTTGCCTTCTCGCTGAAGCTCTATGTATTTTGGATTCATTCTATGACCACCTCCAGTGCTCGGAGGAACTCCGCGGCCTCTCTCGTCGGCGCCACAGTGACCCTGAGGCAGTCGTCGTACCCGGGGACTCTGCCTATGCTGCGCACACGCACCCCGTGTCTGTTGAGGCCGTCGTAGACCTCCGTGTACGGCTTCTCCGTGTCGAAGAGAACGAAGTTTGTTGCGGAGGGGAACGCCTGGACGCCCGGGAGCCCGTTGAGAGCCTCTACGAGTCTCTTCCTCTCCTCCTTCGTCTCTCGAACAGCCGCCTCCACCCTATCCCTGTTTCTAAGCACGCTGATCCCAGCCCACAGCGTCAGGCTCGACACCGGGAACGGCGGCAGACACCTCTCGTTGAGGGCCTGGGCGAGCCTCGCGTTGGCCACGGCGTAGCCCAGCCTCATCCCGGCGAGGCCGTACGCCTTGGAGAACGTCCTCAGCACAACGAGGTTCTCCCTCTCCGCGGCCTCCCCGGCTAGAGAGTGTTCCCCGTACTCGGCGTACGCCTCGTCGACGAGCACGGGGCCGCTGAAGCCCTCCACGAGCTCCAGGACAGCCTCCATCTTGAATTGGTTGCCTGTTGGGTTGTTCGGGTTGCACAGCACTATCATGCCTGTCTCTGGGGACACCGCGTCCAGCACCTTGGCCGGGTCCAGGGCGAACCCGGGGGCCAGCTCCACCGGCCTGTACCCGAGACGCCTCATCGCTGCGAACCGCGGGTACATGCTGAACGTGGGCGAAACCGCGACCACCTCTTCTCCTTCCCTGAGCATGCCTGATACGAGGAGCTCGATCACCTGGTCGCCGCCTGACGCAACGACTAGCTGCCCTGCCTGAACGCCCAGAGCCTCCGCCAGAGCCTCCTTGAGTATAGACGTCTCATCCTGAGGGTAGAGTCTAGGGTCGCAGCGTCTAGCGGCCTCCACGATAATGTTCTGTATGAACTTCTTTGGTAGGAAGAGGTTCTCGTTGGCATCCAGTTTTACGACGCCATCGGTCTTGTAAGGCTTGTAGGGTTTGACTCGCTCAGAGTCCCTGTAGAAGCCTTCGAGGGGCATCACCGGAACCTCCCCTCGACGGCCAGGCCGTGGTTCGGCAGACCCTCCGCGTCTGACAGCGCTTTGATGTGGCCTCTCACGTTCTGGAGGCCGTCCCTCGTCGACTCCACGACGGTCAAGGGCTTCAAGTAGTCTAAGACCGTGAGCCCGGGGCTGATCTTAGCGTAGCCCCCCGTGGGTAGGACGTGGTTGGCGCCCATGCAGTAGTCTGTGGACGAGGCCGGCGTGTATGGGCCGACCAGGACGAGGCCGGCCGAAGACACCTTTCCCGCCACCAGCCAAGGATCGGCGGTCATCACCTCCAGGTGCTCGGGAGCCAAAGCGTCGACGAAAGCCACAGCCTTCTCCAGGTCGTCCACCGTGTAGATGAAGCCGCCGTCCCTTAGAACCTCCTCTACGACGCGCCTTCTGGGAGCCTCGGCAACCGATTCGCTCAGCAGCCGCTCGACGCCTTCAGCGACCCTGAGGCTGGTGGTGACAAGACCCACCAGCCCTCCCGGCCCGTGCTCGGCCTGGCTCATCATGTCCAGCGCGATGAGCCAAGGGTCCGCGGTGTCGTCTGCTAACACGAGCACCTCGCTAGGCCCGGCGGGCTTGTCGACGGCCACCGCGTCCGAGACGGCGGTCTTCGCTGCCGTGACGTACATGTTCCCGGGGCCGACTATCTTGTCCACTCGGGGGATGGTCTCTGTGCCGTAGGCCATGGCCGCTATGGCCTGGGCGCCGCCCACCCTGTACACTTGGTCTACGCCGCATACGTCGGCCGCTACGAGGGTCAACGGGCTTACTTGTTTGGCTCTGCCCGGAGGCGTGCAGACGACCACCTCGTCCACCCCCGCGACCCTGGCGGGCACGACGTTCATCACCAGGCTGCTTGGGTAAGCGGCCTTGCCCCCCGGAACGTAGCAGCCTATTCTGCCGAGGGGCTTGACGGTGCTCTTCACGTCGACGCCGTCCAACTCGACGGTGAACTCGAGACCCTTGAGCCTAGTGGACTCTACTCTCTCCAGCCTCCTCTTAGACTCCTTCAACGCGGCGACCTGGTCCTCCGTGACCGCTGAGTAAGCCGCCTCTACCTCGTCCGCGCCGACCCCCAACTCGCCCGGCTCAAGCCTGACACCGTCGAACCTCTCCGTGTAGTGTATCAACGCCGGGTCTCCTTCAGCTCTCACCCTCTCTAGTATGGGCTTGACGACGTCGAGCAGCTGGTTATCGACCGATACGTTGGGCCAACGGGTGCCCAGCAGGTCCGTGGGGGGCTCTCTGTATACCCTCATCAAGGCCCCCCGTTGCCCGTCGCTATCTCCTCCAAGGGCAGCACCTGCCTGGGCTCGTGGACCACGAGCCCCTGGGCGAGGGCCCTCAGCGTCGGAAGTATCTCGATGAACCTGTCCTTCTCGATGACGGTGTTCACGGCGCACCACTCGGGGTCGCTCAGGTCGCTGACGGTGGGCCGCTTCAGCGCCGGCAGCTGCTCCAGCAGGGGCTTCAGGTTGGTTCGCTTCACGTTGGCGAATATGTGAAGCTTCTTCGCTCCGTCCACCGCGCCGCGGAGCAGCGTGAGTATGTCCATTATCTTCTCCCGTTTACGGGGGTCCCTCAGGGACGCCTTGTTGGCGATGAGGAGGGCGCTGGTCCGCATCACCTCCTCGATTATCTTGAGGCCGTTCTGCTGCAGGCTCGTCCCGGTGTCCACCACCTCCAGTATGGCGTCGGCGTCCTCAGGGGGCTTGGCCTCTGTGGCGCCGAAGCTCAGGTAGACCACGACCCTCTCGTTGTCTCCGATCCTCCACCACGGCGTCACGACGACGGGGTCAGAGCCTCCGTACAGCTCCCTGTACGCCGAGTTGGCCTTCAGATACTCCTTGGCGGCGTTGAGGTACTCCGTGCTGATCCTGAGCACCTCGCCACGGTCGGCGAATCTCCGGACCAGGCCGGAGAGGCTGTCAACCATAGACAGGTTCTTGGGCACGGCGAGCACGAGCCGTACCTTGCTGTACTCCAGGTCGAGGAGGACCTCGACGTCTGCCTTGTTCTCGGCCACCCAGTCCCTGCCGCTGATGCCGACGTCCTGGACGCCCTCGTTGACGTAGGTGGGTATCTCCTGGGGCCTGAGTATCTTGAGCTCGATCCCCGGGTCGTTGATGCCGGGCCGGTAGGTTCGGTCCTGTCCGCTGATCTGGTATCCAGCTCGCTCCAGGATCTTCATGGTATCGTTTCCTAGGTGCCCCTTGGGTAGGGCGAACTTCACAACTGTCATGTCTGTCTCCTGTGGGTTGTCTGGGGGAAGCCTGGGGTCCACTGAAGCCGTCACATGTTTAGAAGGCTCAACGGTGGACTCGGATGGCTGAGAAATCTTGTCATCACTGGGGATGAACGCGAACGCCCCTAGTGAACTCGCTCCCTCATCGTCACTCCACTAAGGCACCCAAGGAAGGCTTACACGATATAAAGATTTCTAACAAAGTAGACTTAAGAGATCGAGGTTTGTCTCACCGCCTCACGACCTTCCTCCTAATCGTTGTAGCGTCAGGGTTTGGAAAACCTTTATACGCATAAACGCTGTTCAGAGGGGT
>CAZQOX010000039.1:0-8613 GCA_964594895.1 uncultured Candidatus Bathyarchaeia archaeon | reverse complement strand
GGAGAATCTATAGGCACATAGACTCCCTCGGCGAGAAGATGCGTATGGGGCTGGAAGACATCTTCCAGCGGAGCAGGCTGCCTGCGTCGGTCACCGGGGTCGGCTCCACCTTCGCCATCCACTTCCAGGAGGAGCCCCCCAGGAACGTGGGGGACACGGCTGGGAACGACCTCGACGCCACCCGGGCCTTCTTCAGCTACATGCTGGAGCGGGGAATCGTGTTCCTCAGCCCCACCGTCAGCCACAGCTGGTTGGGCGGCCCCCACACCGCCGAGGAAGTCGAGGAGTACCTGGCGGCCGCCGAGGGCTTCATGAAGAGCTACAGAGGCTAACCATTCTCAGACCGAGGCGCGGAGAGCCGTCAAACCCTCATATAGCTGCGGCGCGAATACTCGGTGAGAGACATGTCCGTGATAATCGTCCAGTACCCGTTGATCATAGTCAACCTCAAGACCTACATGGAGGGGATGGGCCAGAGGGCCGTCGAGTTCGCCAGGATCGCGGAGAGGGTTTACGAGAAGACGGGCATCAGCATAGTTGTGGCCGCGCAGGCGGTGGACCTGGGGGCTGTGGCGGACAGCTGCGAGACGCCCGTATTCTCTCAGCACGTGGACCCGGTCACCTATGGAAAGTACACGGGCCACGTGCTCCCTGAGGCCGTAGCAGAGGCCGGGTGCGAGGGGACGCTGCTCAACCACTCTGAGAGGCAGATCCCGTTGAACGTCATCGAGGCGAGCGTAGCCAGGGCTAAGGAGACCGACCTGATCACCGTCGTATGCGTGGATACCCCGGAGAAGGCTGGACTCGTTGCCGCCTTCGAACCTGACGCGATAGCCATAGAGCCGCCTGAGCTCATAGGGACAGGAATACCTGTCTCGAAGGCGAGACCCGAGGTGGTGAGCGAGTCGGTGGAGGCTGTGAGGAGGGTCAACCCGAAGGTGAAGGTGCTCTGCGGGGCAGGCATAACGAACGGCGAGGACGCTCGGGCCGCCATGAAGCTGGGTGCCGAAGGCATACTGGTGGCCAGCGGCGTCGTCAAGGCCGACGACCCGTACAAGGCTCTTCTAGACCTGGCGAGAGGTATGCAGGGCTAGCACCCCAAGCGCTACCTTTTCAATGCACGAGCCAACTACACATCTGGTTTGAAGCCGAGGGTCCTCACGAAACGCTTCTACGCACGGGACACCGTTGAGGTGGCCCGCGACTTACTCGGTAAGAGGCTGGTTAGGAGGCTCGGAGGCGAGCCTCTGGAGGGCCTCATCGTCGAGACCGAGGCGTACTACGGCGTGGACGACCCTGCGTCGAGGGCGTACAATGGGAGGAAGCGTTACAACGAGGTGATGTTCGGGGAGCCGGGCCGCCTCTTCGTCTACAACGTCCACAGGTACTGGATGCTCAACTTCGTCGCCCACGAGCCGGGAGAGGTCGGAGGCGTCCTGATTAGAGCCCTCGAACCCTTGAAGGGAGTCGAAGCCATGATGTTGAACAGGCCTGTTGAGGACTTCAGAGAGCTCACAAGTGGACCGGGGAAGTTAACCCTCGCTTTGGAGGTGGGTAAGAGCCTGAACGGGTGCTCGGCGACGGAATTGGACTGCCCGGTTCACGCGCTGGACAACAGATTCGTGTTTGAGGTAGAGGAGTCACACCGAGTAGGTGTCAAAGCGGACTTGCCTAGGAAGCTCAGGTTCTACGTCGACGGTAACAGGTTCGTCTCTAGATGACCATACCCCGTCAAGGGTCTATCCTTACCGTGTGTTTTACCTCGTGGCTGTCTACCTTGAAGACGAGGATGTAGTCGCCTGGACTCGATGGGCTTAACGGTATTGTCTTGTGCACATACTGAGAATGTGGTTCGACGTCTATCGACGCCCCGGTTATCCAGTCGATGTGGGTGACTACTCCTGATAACGCGTCTTCGCTGAATCCGTGTTGTACATCGAACGTGTTGTAGGCAGGTAGTTTTACGTGGTATGGGTTGTCGTTTACGATGCTGAAGGTGGCGGTGAATACCTCGCCGGCTTTGATTCGGGTCGGCGCCGAGATGTTGAGGTAGACGTTGGGTGAGTTCAATGACGCCCACTTGTACGGGTGGATCGTCACGGCGAGTGACTCGCCGAGTACGTTGAACGTGAACTCCCCTGGCTCGGTCGGCGACAGAGCCTCGTCCAGTATCGTGAGATTTTCATTGGGTGACATGTGGTACGCAGATCCATGAGCTATATTGATGTTAACATCTGCGCTGACCCAAGGGTCGCCTGCCTGCGTGGTTCCGTATGTGATTCTCGTAATCGGCTCAAGCCTCACCTCATGGTCGAACGGGTTGACTAGCTGCACCTTGACGTTGACCGTCTCCCCAAGGTAGTACTCATCTTTGTCTGACGTGACCAGCTTCTCCATGTCGGCCAGCGAGGCGACAGGCGGAGCCGTGGCGTAGGAGACTACGATGACGAGGCAGAGGAAGACCACCGTGACCTTGAGAACCGAGGGTATTTGGCTGCTGCCAGTATCTTTAATTGACTCGTCATCGAGGGCGAGACATCGTATGGTCGTTGTTTGTTTCATTTCACTCGGTCACCCCGACGCTGAGTGAGGCTTCATGTCCGTCAACGTAGTAGTAGACGGTGAAGGCTGGGGGGCGCAGGGTGTACCTGTCTGTCCACGTGACCTTGTATGATCGAGGTTCTACTCTGAAGTATCTGTGTATCCACTCGATCATGTATTCTCCCTGAGGAGAAGTTAAGGGGATCATGCTCTTGGTGAAGTTCTCGTATACGGGCACCTTGACCGGGTAGGGGTTATCGTTCCGGATCACGAGGTAGACCAAGATGGCGTCACCCCTCTTGAAGGTGGTCTGGTTCGTAACAACCTCCAGGTCCAGGCTCACTCCGGGGTAGTCCAGCGTCACCACTAGGGCGTCGGTTACGTTCACCGTGCAGGTGGCTGCGCTCGTCTTCAGGTCCCTCTCCACCTCCGCCGTCATCGTTATCTCCCCCAGCTCCGCTGGCGAAGCCCAGGAACGGGCGATTAGGGCTGAGCCGTAGGGAGGCACCCACCTGGCCCCCCAGCGGCTTCGACTCTGCTGATTGGCCGCCTCCGCGGCTGCCCTCGCCGCGTTAACCGCGTTACTGACTGGCTTGATCTCTGTGCCGTTGGGGTAGCAGTTATAACGGGTTATCCGGTAGTGGCCGAAGTAGTACACGGGGACTGGGAGAGGGTTGACGACGAGGATTTCCGCCTCCACCTCCTCCCCCACCGTGTACGTCGGCCTGTGCGGGGCCAGCTCTATGGTGCAGAGGCCGCCGAGGGTCAAGTAAACCGCCGACAGAGCCACGACGGCGAGGAGCTTCCCCTTATGGTTCCTTATGATCATCTTGGGGTCCAGCGTCGATCCCGTGCCGCCGAACCTCCTGAACCAGAGGGCAACGATCATTAACGTAGCCAGGATCACAGCGAAGTAAATAATGGAAGTTAACCCGCTCTGTGAAGCAGACAAGGATGGACCTTGGTAAAGCGGCAACTCACTCCTTCAGATAACCTAACTCGGATATAATCCTAGGTTTTTGAACAGAGAAAAAGGGGTTTAGCCCTTCCACTGGGCGATGGCGCCCTGCTTCTCCAGCGCGTCGAGCTCCTCGTCGGTCTTGCCCAGAAGCTTCTTCAGCACCTCCCGGGTGTGCTGGCCCAGCATGGGGGCCGCGGTGGTTACCTCGCCGGGTGTCTCGCTGAACTTGACGGGGAAGTTGGGTGTCTTGTACCTGCCGGCGGCCTTGTGATCGACCTCGACCCACATGCCGCGGGCCTCCAGGTGGGGGTCCCACATTGCCTCGTAGGCCTCGTAGACGGGGGCGCACGGGAACCCCATCTCGGCGAGCCACTGGAACGCCTCCATCCGCGTCATGCCGCTGATCCGCTGCTGGACCAGTTCCTTGCTGACCTCCTCGACGCCCAGCTCCTGCTTGAGGTTCTCTATGGCCTTGCCTCGCTCGCCGGCGACCTGTATCCACCCGTCCTTCACGGGCAGTATCCCCCATATCCTGTTGGGGTCCTGGGGCCTCCTCTTCCCTCTCTCGATGGGGCTCTCCTTGAGGAGGTCGTAGGCGACGGATGCCGTGCAGTTGAAGGCCACCATGGTGTCCACCTGGGCGACGTCGATCATCTGGCCGTCGCCGGTCCTGTCTCGGTGCCTGAGGGCGGCGACTATGGCGAAGGCCGCGTACATTGCGGGGCCCAGGTCGCCGAGGGCTCCGGCCATGGTGATGGGCGGCCCGTCTGGGTCGTGGCGCTTTCCGGTGGCGTAGCTGTGGCCGCTGATGGCCTCGGCTATCACCGCGTAGCTGCCGTACCTGCTGTAGGGGCCGGTCTGGCCGAAGCCGCTGAGTGCGGCGTAGATGATCCCGGGGTTCCATTCTTTGAGGACTTCGTAGCCGAGGCCCAGCCGCTCCATGGCGCCTGGGGCGAAGTTCTGGACGACTACGTCGCTCTGCTTGACGAGATCCTTGATCATCTCCTTGACCTCGGGGTTCTTGAGGTCCATGGCCACGTCCTTCTTGTTGAGGTTGAGCGCGTAGAAAGTGGTGCTGGTTGCGTGGTGGAGCTCACCCGGCCCCAGGCGGCCGATGGTGCCCCACGGCGGCTCCACCTTGATGACCTCGGCGCCCAGCTCGGCGAGCATCATGGTGCAGTAGGGCCCGAACCAGACGTGGGTGAAGTCGAGTACCCTGATGTCTTCGAGGATCTTCATGCCGATCCCATGAAGGGTGAGCCATACTAGATAATGTTTGCCGCTGGATGAGATGTTGGTGAGCCGGTTGTTTCTAGCAATTTTGGTTAAGCGTTTTTGGGGCCGGTCGAGGGCTTTTCTTGGGGTTTGTTGCAGGTTACTTGTAATTTTAGGAAAAAAAATTCTGGGGTAGGGTTGGTGTTCTTTGTTACATGGAACTAGGTTTTTACAGTATGTTAGAAGTGGCGGAAGCACCTTTCGTCTGTGAACGCCATGGCGATGCCGGCCTCGTCGCACGCCTCGATGACCTCCCTGTCCTTGACGCTGCCACCGGGCTGGACGCACGCCGTTACCCCGTGCTCGGCCAGGAGGTCGACGCTGTCCCTGAACGGGAAGAAGCCGTCCGACGCGAGCACGGAGCCCAGTATCGCGTCCCCGTGCCCCCTCATCGCCGCCTTATCCAGCGCTAGCTTCACGGCTGTGACCCTGTCCTGCTGCCCCGTTCCGACGCCGATGGTCGCGTTGTCCTTGCTGAGTACGACGCCGTTGCTGCGCACGTTCATGCAGACGTACCAGCTGAAAAGCAGGTCCTTAACCTCCTGGGGTGTAGCCTTGCGCTCCGTCACGAAGCGGAGGTCGTCTGGGCCCCTGATCTTGGTGAGCATGGGGGCCTGGAGCACTATGCTTCCGTCCATCTGGACGCTGATGTCCAGCGGCTCCGGGGGATCGCCCACGTACCTGCTTACGTTGTCGAGGCCGCCGACCTGCATTATGCGTATGTCCTTCTTCTGCTCGAAGTGCTCCATGCAGCCGTCCTCGTAGCCGGGGGCCACGACGCCCTCGACGTAGCTGCTCATTATCTCCTCGGCCGTGCCGGCGTCCACGACGGTGTTGAAGCCCACGACGCTGCCGAACGCCGCCAGGGCGTCGCAGTCCCTCGCCTTGGCGTAGGTCTCCCTCAGCGGCTCGCCTGGGCTGTTGCGGGCCGCGACGCCGCTGGGGTTGACATGCTTCATCACGGCACAGGCGGGCTCCTCGAAGTAGCTGACTATGCGGAGGCTGTTGTTCACGTCCTCCACGTTGGTCATGCTGAGGCCACGCTTCCCCGTCTTCAGCAGCTCCACGTCGCCGACGGTGAGGGGCTTACCCATAGGCGCGTAGAACGCCGCCGGCTGGTGCGGGTTCTCTCCGTACCGGAGGCTCATCCTCTTCCTGTACACCGTCTCGCGGTCGCCTATTATGATCCTCATCTCCTCCGGGAACGACTCCTCGAGGGCGGTCCTGTACTTTTTCCTCATCGACTTGGGGTTGCTCATAGGTTCTCCTCCAGGTAGCTGACTATGGCGGAGTCGTAACCCGCCGTCCGCTTGAACGCGAGGAGGGCGTACCTCCGCCTCAGCTCGGTGGTGAGCCCTCCGCCGTTCCCCTTCAAGGTCTCCACGACCTCGGCGTACTGGGCCGGGTCGGTCACTATGCAGACCCTGTCGTATAGAAGCGCCGCCTTGGCGGCGGATCGTGTCATGGCGGGGCCGCCTATGTCGATGTTGTCGCAGGCTTTGATGAGGCCGGCTCCCTCCGCCGCCACCTTCTCGAAGGGGTAGAGGTTGCAGACAACCATGTCGATGGGCTTGACGCCGTTCTCCTCCATCCACCTCCGGTGGTCGGGGCGGTCCCTGTCGAGGAGGAGGCCGCCGTGGACCCTGGGGTGCAGGGTCTTCACCAGGCCCCCGGGGCTCTCGGGGTGCCCCGTGTAGTCGCTCACCTCCACGAGCCTGTCGTAACCCATCTCCCTGATCCGTCTCGCGGTGCCCCCGCTGGAGACTATCTCGACGCCGTAGCGGGCTAACGCCGCCACCAGCTCCTCCAGGCCTCTCTTGTCGTAGACGCTTATCAAAGCCCTCTCTATCATCGGCTCACCCTATGGGTTAACGCAGAGGCGTTGGCGCTATAGCGTTTGCCTTGCGCGAGGCTGCAAAATTGCATGAAGAAATAAACTAGGTGCCGTACGAGGCGTAGACTGGGCTGCACCACGCCATGGAGCCGTCGCACTGGGTCACCTTCACCCAGTAAGGGTTCACGCCCTCCTCGATGCACTCGTCGACGATTGTGAACTCCAGGTTCTTGGGCAGCGGCTCGTCTGTGATCGCCTGCACCTTCACCCGTCTGTTGACGGGTCCGACCTCGATCACCGTGGGCTCGTACCCGATGTCGGCCGGCCGGAACGTGAAGCTGACGGGCTCGCTGTAGAAGGTGGCCTTCGCGTCTGGTGGGGCGTCCAGCTTCATCATGACCCCGTCAGGGTCTCCGCCGGTGGTGCTCGTCCACTCCAGCCGCTGGTTGGTTGCCTGTCTCACCCCCTGGTCCAGGTAGTCGAACGCGTACCCGCTGAAAGACAGTATCCTGCCTTTGTCTAGGTAGAGGCCGCCGTCCCAGTTCACCCGTTTTGGTCTGCTCCTCACGCGGGCACCCATCCACTCGACCTTTATCAGCCTGCCGTCAGCCTCGGGGGCGGCGAAGGGGTGCCTGTAGATGGTCTCCGTCCCCCTCATGACCTCCACGGCGTGCAGCGGCTTCGTCCCATACACTTTGACGCTGATGGCTGGAGCCTCCTCCGCCTCGATCTCCTCACCCATCATGTGGCCGTCCACCTTGAAGTCGACTATCATCCTCTCGCCGGTGGTTCCATAGGTCCGCCTCGACCAGAAGGCCTCCCAGAGCGCCTCCTTCGTGAGGCTCTCCGCGTAGACCCCCGTGTACCCTCCCCTCGTGGTGAAGTTCTCAGAGGTGAGTGTCAGGCCGGGTCTGCACGTGTGGTCGTCGCTCGTGGCGATGAACCCCACCTTGAGGCCGCGGGTCAGGGCCTCCTCCAGGAACCACTCGAAGGTCCCGTGGTGGCTGTGGACCTCGATGAGCGGCACCCTCTCGGGGTCCCAGTAGTCCAGGTTGGCGTGGCGGCCCCCTATGTGGGCCACGGCCATGACGTCCCTCCTGCCCCTGAACTCCTCCCACAGCCTGCTTATCGGGTACCTGTCGGTTTCCTCGTCGCTCCTGTCGTCGATGAGCCAGTGGTCGCTGCGGTGGAGGTCTCCATCATCGCCTAGGAAGTAGATGTTGTGGTCTCCCCCGGCGGGGGTGAGGCCGCTCCACTCGTAGCCCAGGAACAGCAGGAACCTGCCCGGCTCGCTGTACCTCTTGGTCTTCTCCTTCACCTCCATCCAGAGCTCCTTGGTGATCTGGAAGTCGTTGCCCTGCCAGCCGCCGAAGTCCATGTTAGCCACTTCGCGCACGAACCGGAAGTACTCGTCCACCGTGCCGGTGCCCACCGTCTGCTTGGTCTGGCCGTGCATGTCTCCCCAGTACAGCTTGTATCTGGGTTCCTCCTCATGGATAGTGATGGGGTTGGACTCCGCCGTATGGCCGAGGCTGTCAACCATCTTCAGGGTCTGCAGCCCATCGCCTCCGAGGGCCACGCTGAACCGGTGCGCCCCTCTGTCCTCCTCGTTGAACGTGTAAGGCTCCACGTCCAGCCCCTCGAAGCTCACGGTTCCCCTGTACCCGTCGCTCCTGTTTCCGTAGCTGTCGAGGGCTCTAACCACCACGTCGAAGGGGGTTCCCGAGCCCGCCCCCGAGGGAGCCGCCACCTCCATCGTCTCCGCGGGACCACCTATGATGCATACGTGAGGCGACCCCTCGATCTCCTCGAATCTCCCTGTGCCGAAGGGGTCTACAAGCACCTTGAACATATGCTCCTGCTCCCTGAAGGTCTGGGCCCTCAGCCCGGGGCAGCCGCGGCCCCTGTCCCCGTAGACGACCGTGACAGTGTCTCCCTCGTAGAGGCTTCCGTCCCGTACGTCCACCTGGAGGGCGGCCCTGAAGGGCCGTATGTGGCCGCG
>CAZQOX010000038.1:0-8710 GCA_964594895.1 uncultured Candidatus Bathyarchaeia archaeon | reverse complement strand
AGAGACACATAACGCCTCCAATCCTGGACGGCCTCGTGATCGTAAACCCATAATGATGCTTGTACCGCCGACTCGCTTCACTGGGAATAGACCTGAGACTTGGGCCGGACTAGAACCTATTTCCCATCTCCCTGGCTTCCGCCAGCAGAATCGCGTTGTCCTTCACGGCTCTTTTGTGGCTGCCGTAGCCCTTGAGGCTGCCTATTATCTGCATCTTCCAGTAGCCCTTCATCCTGCCGTTCATCCACTCCAGCACCTCGTCGTACGCGTTCGGGCGGTCCCATTCACATGTGATGACGTTGACGCACTTGACGCCGACCGGGAAAAGCTTCCTGTACTCGGCGCCGTGGCTCACGCTGTAGTAGTATAGGCGGTCGATGAACAGCTTGGCTCGGCTGCTGACGTGGTCGTAGTAGATGGGGGTGCCGATGACTATCCCGCCCATGGTCTCCAGGTGGCGCATCATCGACGCGAAGTCGTCTTCAGGGTATATGTAGCCGTCTTCCCCGTACTCCAAGGGGTTGATGTCCATGTCGCAGAGGTAGAAGACGTGGGTCTCGTTGCCCGCCTCCCTCGCGCCGGCGAGCACCTCCTCGACGAGCCTGGCGGTGTTACCGTCTCTCCTCGCCCCAGCCGCTATTCCAACGACTTTCATACCGGTACCGCATGAGCGCAGAGATATAAAGGTTCAACCCGTCACTCGGGTTACCCTTATCAGCCCTGAGCCCGACTCACCTTCATGAAACGCTACGACGTCGAGGGAAGCTGGCCAGCCCTGGTGACCCCCCTCACAGAGGAAGACGAGGTCAACTACGGGGTGCTGCGGCAGCTCGTCGGGTTCCACGCCGAGAACCATAGCACGGGGATACTGTTGCTGGGGTCCACAGGGGAAGCCATCATGCTCGCCTCGGGGGAACGCAAGAAGATCATCGACACCGTCCTCGACGAGGCGAAAGGCAAGATTCCAGTCATGGTCGGCGTCGCGGCTGTCACCACCAGACAGACCGTAGAGAACGCCAAATACGCCAAGGACGCCGGGGCTGCCGCGGGTCTCATAGTTCAGCCGCCATACATCAAGCCGACGCAGGCCGCCCTCTACCGCTACTTCAAGGACGTCGCCGACGCCGTGGACACGCCCCTCGTCATCTACAACAACCCCGAGAGGTGCGGCGTCAACGTGGAGCCGGAGACCATCGCCCGGCTATCACAGCACCCCAACATCGTGGCCATCAAGGAGGCCGGCCCCAACCCGTACGGCGTCATGAGGACCGTCGAGCTGACACGCGGCGAGTTCAACGTGCTCTGCTGCGACTGCGCCTTCTACGCGCTCATACCCGTCGTCATGAGCTCAGGGGGCAAGGGAACCAGCAACGTCACGGGAAGCCTCTGCCCTAGGGAGATGGCCAAGATCAGCAAGCCATGGGAGAGCTACGAGGACGTCGAAACCATGCGGGAGTACCTGTACAGGTATCTGCCGCTCATCAGGATGATGTACAGCGAGTCCAACCCTGTTCCCCTGAAATGGGCGTTGAACCAGGTGGGGGCGGACGTGGGGAAGCCCCGTAGACCTTTGCTGGAGCTGAGCGAGGCGAACCAGCGCACCATGCGTCAGACAATGCAGCGCCTAGGAATCCTCGACGACGACAGCTACCAGCGGAGGTTCTTCTCCAGGAAGTAACGCCTTTATTTTAACACCCGACACCATGCAGCGAGGAGCCGGACATGTATTCACGTGAATGCAGGGACGACCGCGACTTCGAGGAGATAAGGCGGCTCCTCATCGAGAGCTACGCCCTGAACCAGAGGTTCCACAACTGGTGGCTGGAACGCATCGAGGGATACAGGTACCACAGGCCCGTGAAGGGTGGGTCCACCGAGTGGAGAACAAACGTACGGCTCTGGTTCACCGACGACGACAGGCTCGTTGGCGTGGTGAACCCAGAGGGCGACGGCGTCGCGTTCATACAGATACATCCAAGTCACCGGCGCCTTGAGCCCGAGATGGTGGGGTGGGCCGAGCAGAACATCGCCCACGCCAGCGAAGACGGCGTCAAGAGGCTCAGCTTCTGGGTGTACGGCTACGACGAGACAAGGCAGCGGCTACTAGAGTCAAGGGGATACACGAGGACAGGCGCATATGGGTGTACACGCAGGAGAAGCCTAGGGGTCCCCGTTCCAGAGGCAACTCTGCCTGAAGGATACAGTCTGAGGCCGCTCACGGAGGAGGACTCGGGGCTCCTCGCCGACTCCATCAACCTGATCTTCGGGAGGGACTTCCACACCGAGGAGGCGTGCCGCAACATGTACAACGCCCCAACATTCCCCAGAGACCTGAACCTCGCGCTCTTCACCGGCGGCGGCACGCTGGCTTCGTTCGCCACGGTCTGGTACCACCCCGCAAACAACATAGGCGTCTTCGAGCCGGTGGGGACTCACTCGGACCACAGGAGGAGGGGCCTCTCTACGGTGTTAATGTACCGTGGCATGAGAAAGTTGGTTGAGCTGGGCGCCGACTACGTGTACGTGGGCACGGGTTCCCGGGAGGCGCCGAACAGGCTCTACGAGTCCCTGGGCTTCAACGAAGTTGACACCAACTACGAGTGGCGTAGAAACCTACAGTAAAAAAGGTGGAAAGGTTATTTCAGATTCTTTATCAGGTGGTCGATGGTTACGGCGGGCATGCTCAGTATCTTGATGGTGCCCCGGCTCCCCAGCTCGACGCTCATCTTGAAGACGGCGTCGTTGTCGGGGGCCTCCACGATGTTCACGAAGTCGTAGGGTCCGAGGACGGCGTACTGCTCCAAAACCTTGACGCCGAAGGCCTCGATCTCCTTGTTGACCTCCTTGACGCGCTCAGGCTTAGTCTTCAGGGTCTTCTGTCCCTCGGGCGTCAACGTGGATAATAGGATGTACTTGGCCAAGTTCTACACCAAGAAGACGTTGAAGAGGGCCACTGATATGGGTATCGATATCTACGCCGCCAGGAATACTCCATGCCCCGGCACTCCCACGACCGGCCGTCCACGTAGGCCTCCACCCTCCTCACGTACGCGGCTACGGAGACGCCAACTCCATGATCTGGTCTACGCGGATGGCAACGTCTTCATGGTATGCGAGGATAGATTCGTCGTTCTGGAGTTCGTTATGAATGATCTTCTAGGAGGGTTCGTACTATCTTGATCATCATGTCGATGAACTCTGGCTCGGAGCCGAAAGTCGCTTCAGAGTAGACAAACCGGTGCATGAGTACGTCGATGACCTTGTTGACTCTAGCCTCTTTGCCTTCGAGGCTGAGACCCTCCTCGGGATGTCTCTCAAGGAGGGTTTCCAGGACATTGGTAACGGGCTCTGCATCGGATTTCATCATCTCCTCCACCGCGATGGACTCGGCGACCCGGTCGTATGTGGCCAGGTTTGAGAGCACCTCGCTCTCCATGGCTGCCAGGACGATCCTTTCCTCTCTGTGGATATCGATCAGGGTCTCGAGGAGCAGTTCGAGCCCCTCGTCGAGGGACGCCGTCCCCTGTAGACGCTCGGTGTCGAGCCTCTCCGCGAACCTCTTCACGTAGCGATCGGCTATCTCGCCTCGTATCTCCATGAGGATGGATGTCTTTCCCTTCGGGAAGTGGTAGTAGAGGGTCCCGATGCTGACCCCGGCCTCGTGGGCTATCTCGTTCACGTTGAGGCTGGTGTAGCCCACCCGCCTGAACATCTCGTCGGCGACATGCAGTATCTTCTTCTTAGCCTTGGATTCCCTCATCGCTACGTCTGTGTGGCTCCCGCGATTTAGATATTTCGAATTCGAGTCGAAATCGACACCCTTATATCCGCCACCGCCATACTCAGAATTCGAGTCCGACTCGAATATGGTGAACATCATGGCCCAGAGAAGCGATCAGACGGAGAGCGAGCAGCATTTCTTCGATTTCGCAGCCGAGGCGGGCCTCACGAAGCACTTTGGAGGCCTCGAGGCGACGGAGGAGCTCGTCGAGCTGTGCAAAATAGGAGAGGATAGCTACGTCCTGGACGTCGGCTGCGGAGTCGGGCAGACGCCGTGCTACCTCGCCAAGAAGCATGGCTGCAGGGTGGTCGGCGTGGACATCAACGAGAGAATGATCGAGAGGTCCCGGGAGAGGGCGGAGAGGGAAGGGGTAGCGGACAGGACCGAGTTCAGGGTGGCGGACGCGCAGGGCCTCCCCTTCGAGGACGAGACCTTCGACGCGGTCATCACGGAGTCCGTGACCGTCTTCCCGGAGGACAAGCAGAGGGCCGTCGTGGAGTACGCCCGGGTGACGAAGCCCGGAGGATACGTCGGGCTCAACGAGGCGACGTGGCTCAAGGCGCCGCCTCCACCCGAGATAATCGCTTGGGCGTCCCAGGATCTGGGTGCATGCGTGAAGCCTCTCACCTCCGACGGCTGGATGGGTATGTTGGAGGGCGCGGGGCTGACGGATATAGTCGTGAACGTCCGTGAAGTCAGGCCGCGGAGAGAGGCAAAACAGCTGGTCCGCAGGTACGGCTACGGGGGGATGCTGCGAAGCCTCTACAGAGCCCTGTCTCTGTATGTGAGGAACCCTGCTTACAGGAGATTCGTGAAGGAAGTGCAGAAGGAAGGGATCACGCCCGATAACCTTGAAGAATATCTAGGGTACGGAGTATTCGTCGGGAGAAAGGAGTAAAGCGGAGCCCCCCAGTGGGGTTTGAACCCGCCGCCATCAACCCGCGGGATTATTCAAGTTGCTCACCAGAAGGCTCGCATCGACAGTTAGAACATGGTTCAAAACGGGTATCGAAAAAACCTGATCTGACCTGTAACAGGTCACGTGGCCGCGTGGAACCGCCTTTCACCCGGCTCACCGGCAACCGTTCTCTCTGTAAAGGTGAGGCTCCTTCATGTACGTCTTAACGTGAACGTCTAGGCACCCCAACGGCAAAGTGGGAATAGTATAATAAGTGGGAACCACTACATCAAAGTGGGAATGGTCGAGATAGTGAAGGTTGACGGGAAAGGCCGCGTGCTCATACCCAAGGCGCTGAGAACCAAGGCGGAGATCGATGAGGGCAGCTACGTCAAGGTGGAGGCAGACGAAAAGAGGATCGTCATCGAGCCCCTGGAGCCCGTCGCCGAGAAATACTATGGGGCCTTCAAGGTGGACTCGTGGCCAGACGATCTCGACGAGTTCATCACGGAGGCGCTGAGGAAGGAGTGGACCCGGAAGCGTACATAGACGTAAACGTGTTCGTCTACTGGCTCGGAGATCACCCCTCCTACGGCGCACAGGCTCACCGCTGGATAAACATGGTAGAGAACAGCGTCGGGGAGAAGTACGCCACCTCGGCCCTCTCGCTCTACCAGGTCCTCGTGGTGATCGCCGGCCTCACAGGCGAGACTATGAAGGACGCAGGGTTCGTGGAAAAGGTGCAGAGCGCTATCACGGGCCTGCGGGGGCTTCAGGTGGTGCCCCTGACGTCGATGCACTTCTCAAAGGCGCTCGAGTTAATGAAGGTATATAGCATTGACTACGAGGATGCTCTTCACTTGGCCGTAGCCATGGACGAGGGGTTCGACAAGATAGTCTCCAACGATGACGACTTCGATAAGACGCCGCTGAAGAGAGTGTTTTAGTTGGAGCCCCGAGCGGGATTTGAACCCGCGGCCTACAGCTTACGAGGCTGCCGCTCCGACCACTGAGCTACCGGGGCGCCCTTGAAGGTATGAAAGAAATAGAATTTAAGAGATGTGGTAAAGAGTTGACCGCCTATTTAGAGTAGGATATTATCCCCTTCTTCATCAGCTCATCTATCTTCTCGTCGTCGAACCCCATTAGCTCCTTCAAAAGCTCCTCGTTATGCTCCCCTAGCAAGGGCGCAGGGGTCCTCAGCACAGGCTGGGTCTCACTGAACTTCAGCGGGAAGTTGACGAGCTTTATCTTGCCCGCTAGGGGGTGCTCCAGCTCCACGAACATGTCCCGAGCCAGTATTTGGGGGTCTTCAACCGTCTCGTCCACTTGGTAGACGGGGGCACAGGGCAGGCCGATGCCCGTGAACGTCTCCACGGCCTCGTCCCTGGTCATCTTCGCCACCTTCTCCTCCATCATCTCCTGGCTGATGTCGTCGAGCTCGACCCCCATGTGCTGGACGATCCGGTCAAGGGCCCTGGGACCGAACGCTGCGAGCCTGATCCATCCACCGTCCTTGGTCTTGAATAAGCCCCCGGCTCCCCTGCCCCTCGGGTACTTCTCCCGCAGCTCCAGAGGCTTCATGCCTGACAGCAGATACCCGGTGATCGCCGTATTGTACGCCACCATGCAGTCCAGCTGGGCGACGTCGATCATCTGGCCCCGCCCCGTCTTATCCCTGTACCTCAGCGCGGCGAGGATAGCCATGACAGCCATGGTCCCAGGCCCGAGGTCTCCATAGGCCTGAGCCATCTCTATGGGCGGGCCCTCCGGGTCCGCGCGCTCCCCGGTGAGCATCGTGTGGCCGCTCATGGCCTCCGCGATCATGGCGTAGCTTCTCCTCTTGGAGTAGGGGCCGTACTGGCCGAAACCGCTTAGGGCCGCGTAGATTATGCCTGGGTTAAGCTCCTTGAGAACCTCGTAGCCTAGCCCCATCCTCTCTATGGTGCCTGGGCTGAAGTTCTGGACGACCACGTCGCTCTTCTTCACCAGCTCCTTGAATATCTCCAGTCCCTCGGGGTCCTTGAGGTTGAGGGTGAGGTCCTTCTTGTTGATGTTCAGGTGGTGGAACGTGTAGCTTGCCCCGCCGAAGAGAGCCCCCTCGGCGAGCCTGTCGATGGCGCCCCACGGCGGCTCGATCCTTATCACCTCGGCGCCCATGTCCGCCATCATCATGGTGCACCATGGGCCGAACCATACGTGGGAGAGGTCGAGCACCCTTATGTCATCAAGAGGCATCTTCATTCTTTGTCGACTCCGATCACTATACGACCGCGGATGATAGTATATTATGTTTACCAAAACATTGAAAATTTAAACACCTAAAAGACAACGTAATTCTGGATAACCATGGCCAAGGTCTCGGACATCGGGGAGAGGAGGCTCATAGAGCGGATGATGCGTCACCTGACGCAGATGCCGGGGATGCCCATACCGTTCTGGGACGACGCGAGCGCCCTCAGCCTCGGCGACGGCCGGGCGCTGGTCATAAACACCGACATGCTGGTCTGGGAGACCGACATCCCGCGGGGGATGACGCCCTACCAGGCGGCTCGTAAGGCCGTGGTCATGAGCGTCAGCGACCTCGGCGCCAAAGGCGTTCAGCCCCTCGTCTTCATGCCCAGCATAGGGCTCCCCCGCGACCACCCCGTCGCCAGCGTCGAGGAGATGGCTAAGGGATTCGATGCTGGAGCTAGGGAATACGGAGCCTACGTGGTGGGCGGCGACACCAACGAGGCGTGCGACGTGGTGATCTCGGGGGTCGCGCTGGGCGTGGCCCAGGAGTCCGCGATCATGAGGAGAGCCAGCGGAGCAGGCCCCGGGGACCTGGTCGCCACCACGGGGGCCTTCGGCCTCACCTCGGCGGGCTTCAAGCATCTCCTAGAGGGGCTTGAGATACCAAGGGGCATAGAGAAACCCATACTTGACAGCGTATACCTGCCCCGGGCCAGGGTCAAGGAGGGGGTAGCCCTGGCCGAAACCGGGGCAGTGACAGGGTGCATGGACTCCAGCGACGGCTTGGCGGCGAGCCTCTACGACCTAGCCAGGAGCACGGGCGCAGGGTTCAGGGTCACGGAGCTGCCCGCGGCCCCCGCCGCGGCGAGGTTCGCTGAGCGGCATGGCCTCGACGACGCCGATCTTGTGCTCTACGGCGGAGAGGAGTACGAGCTCGTCTTCACGTTCAGGCCCGAGAGCGAGGGAAAGATCAGGGAAGCCCTAGGCGGAGCCGACTGCAGCCTCATCGTCATCGGCGAAGTCACAGAGGAGAAGGATGTTGTGTTGGCCGTCGACGACGCGGTGAAGCCCATAAGGCGTGAAGGGTGGGACCACTTCACAGGCTAACAGTCAAAACTTTATCTAATCTACAGGCAACAATACACCCATGGAGCCCATCGGCCTCGTCTCGAAGCCCCTCGCCCTCGTGCTAATCGGCCTCATCCTCGGAGCCAGCCTGGGGCTAGGGTCAGGCTACGCCGTTTTCTACCCCGAGATGGTGGAGCAGAGCAACAGAGACCTAGAGGACCGGATAACGGACCTCGAGGACGACATAGACGGCATCACGGTCCAGATGGGGGACATGGACGAGAGCCTGGGCTCGATGCAGGGCGGCCTCCAGTCCATCGTCACGCTCAGCCAGGCCATCAACAGCCTCAACACCAGGCTCGACCAGGCGGAGCAGGACCTCGCCGAGGTCAACGGCACCATAGACAGCACAAGGATCAGCCTACGGGATAGCATCGACGACATGGAAGCCAGAGTCGAGGATATGAACCAGAGGTACGACGATCTTCGAGACGAGTGGGAGGACACCGCCCAAGGGCTCGAAGACATACAGCCCACCCTGGACTCGCTGGGCGGCAAGCTGCTGACACTCGAGGAGAAACTGGAGATGGAGGAGGCCTTGGAGATGCTGAAGGGTCACCTCGCAAACCCGGACACCGTTGTCGTCTCCGATATGACGGACCAGCTGTTCGAAGCCCTGCTCGGCGACTCCGAGTTCAAAGACTGGGTCACCTCGTTCGGCGAGGTCC
>CAZQOX010000037.1:0-8781 GCA_964594895.1 uncultured Candidatus Bathyarchaeia archaeon | reverse complement strand
CCGATCTCCGTGACCCTGTCATCCACGACGTAGACGTCGCCCCCGGGTAGGACTCTACGATCCCCGTCCATGGTGACGACTAACCCGTCCTTGATGAGAATATCAGCCATGACACTCAGCCCATATAAGATAAAAGTAGATAAAAAACCATCCAAGAAAGACAGCCAAACCATACACAAGAAAAAAATATCCATATTACAGGTAACCTGTAATTTCTAACGGGGGCTCCACTCTTCGCACTCCCGCCTCATAATCACCGACTCGATGTAGCCTAGTCTCTCACAGTAACAGAACTCATCCAGGCTCAGTCCACGCCTCTCCAACGTGTTCACCATCTCCTTGTTCTCCTGCCCAAGCCTCAGCCTGACCTCCCCCTTTATCTCCATGGCGTGGACGCAGTCGGCGCAGGTAACCATCGACATCAGAGAGAAACAGCGTATGGGAATATAGACTGTTGGGATAAACAATAAAAACCCGCCACGTACATTCAACAGGAACCCGGTGACCACATGAAGCTCAAAGGCATCATCTTCGACCTCGACAGCACCCTCGTCCAGAGCCACGTAGACTTCCCCAAGATGAAGAAACGGATCATCAAGCTCCTGGAGGGCAACGGACACCCCTCGGATACCCTCAGCCCCATAGACCAGACAACAGTCGTCATAATGGAGCACGCAGAACGCGAGTGGGAGAGACAGGGAAAACCAGAGGAGGAGCGCCGGAGGCTACGTGACGTCATCACTGGCTACATGAACCAGGGCGAGCTCGAAGCGGTCGAGACCCTGACGGAGATACCCGGCGTCTCTGATGCGATAGAAAAACTCAAGGCGATGGGCCTCAAGCTAGCCGTTCTCACCAGGAGCCACCACGAGTACGCGGAGGAGGCGCTCAGGAAGACCGGCATTCATGGCTACTTCGACGTAATACTTGGGAGAGGGGAGACGCCTCAGCCCAAGCCCTACAGGGAGGCCATCGACTACACGGTCAGGCGGATGGGTCTCACCGTCGACGACGTCGTCATGGTGGGCGACCACCAGATCGACTACGACTCAGCAAAGAACAGCCGATGCATGTTCATAGGAGTAGCCACAGGCCGCCGTGGCCTCAGTAGCTGGGAGAACGAGACCCCGCCCCACGTGCTCCTAGACAGCGTAGTCGATCTACCAGCCTACATCGAAGAAAATCTTCCAGAAAAAAGATAGTTTTTTATCCCGACCCCTTATCCTATACAACAAATCCTCACACAGCAATCGCAAGGAGGAGTTAGTATGAGTACACGAGACGAGTACAGTAGAAAAATGGAGCAGGCCATGTCCATCCTAAACATGATCGCGGACGACAACACCACCCCACGGAACATCAGGCGGACGGCCAAACAGGCAGCAGACATGCTGCTAGACGAGAGCCTCAGCGTCGCCGCCAGGGCAGCCAACGCCATAGCCATACTGGAGGACATAAGCCAGGACCCCAACATGCCCATGTACAGCCGCACCCGCATCTGGAACGCCATAAGCGTCCTAGAGGGGATACGGGACTAGCAGGGACCCCTTTTAACCAACCCTTCTTTATGTAAAGACCAAGGTGAAACCAGTGGAGAGAAGGTTCCATTTCGAGGGCCCCCGGTTGGAGGGCATCGGAGTAATAGCGTTAGTGATCATAGTGATAGCGGGCGGCCTGTTGTTCTTCGGCGTAGGCAACATCGGCGTCGGCTACGTAGCCGTCGTAGTCGACCCCGTGTTCGGGTCTACGAGCGTAGTCGGCACCGGCAGCAACGCCCAGTACTTCATAAAGGCGCCGTGGGCCAGCGTCTATAAAATATACGTTGCCACGGACAGCGTCCACATGTGGAGCGACGTCGCAGAGGCAGGGGACTTCCCGGCGGTGGAGAGCCTCACGAAGGACGGGCTCAAGGTAGACGTCGACGTGACCGTGCGGTGGAGGATAAACCCAGGCGGAGCCGCCGACCTGTTCAGAAGGTACCCGACTCTAGACTGGAGGGAGAGGGCCGTGATACCCATAATACGCGAGACCATCCGGAACCTCCTCGTCGACTACACAGCCATCCAGACCATAGAGCAGAGAGCCAACATCGGGGTGGTGCTGAGAGCCCAGCTGGAGGAGTCCTTCAGGCAGGAGCCCAGCATCGGCGACGCCATAATTCTGGACGCCGTCAACATAAGGAAGATAGCCCTGCCCGTCAACTTCGTAAACGCCATAGAGAAGAAGCTCGCCGCGGAGCAGCTTTCCATAGCGGCCGAGTTCAACAAGACCCGGCTCCTCGTCATCGCCGACGCGAACGCTCAGTCAGCCATCAAGCAGGCCGAGGGAGTAGCCCAGTCCAGACTCATAGTCGCCAACGCAACGAGGGAGGCGTTGCTAACGATCGCGGAGGCGGACCCCGGCATCGACCTAAACGAGCTCACGAGGCTTTACCTCTACCTTGAGACCCTGAGTGACATCGCGGAGACTGGGAAGAGCCAGTTCATCGTGGTGCCCGAAGACACCCAGCTCATCATCCCCCACGGGATGACCCTTTTTATACCCTTAAAACCATTTAATATCGGTTGCGTCATTGGAGACTGAAAAGGTCTCAGCCCCGTGGATCCTGAAGATCTCGTGGGAGGAGCTGACGACGCTATCAGTGTGCCTGTGCCTAGACCTGCTGGAGTTCGTGGCGCCGATGCTGCTGACGCCTGTGCTCGGGGACATGCTGGACCTCGCCGGCTTCCTGTTCTGCGCCGTCTACTTCAACGTCGTCGGAGCCATCTCTCTGCTGGAGCTCGTGCCGGGGCTCGACGTCGTGCCCTTCTTCTCGTTGACCTGGCTCACGTGGTACCTCCTAAGGAGGCGGAGGCTGCGGCAGCGAGTTGAGGAGCAGCTCGGCGAGTGGCTCTAGAGATGAACCGTCTATCCATAATAGATAGATAACCTGCGCCATAAGGGACCGCGATGGGCTACCAGACACGCGTCTACCCAGAGATATGGCTCACCGTCATAGCGACGGTAGTGTTCTTCCCCATGATGTTCATACTCAACCAGCAGAAAAACTTCGACCTCTGGCGTTTCAGCCTACTCTTCACCCTGATAATCGCCGTGATCTACCTCTACGCCTTCTGGGAGATAAAGAAGTCCTATAAAGTCAAGTCGAAGAGGTAGCCGCGCCCAAGAAAAAACCTTTATGCCGCCGGAAAACCGAGTACTTCCACTGAACCCACTTTGAGAGTTCTCTTCAACACCATAAGATCCGTCAACCTGGTCAACCTCAACGTAGTGTACTACCTTGAGCGAGAGGTAGCCAAGCTCGTCGACTGCCGTTGGAGCGGCTCAGGGTGGGAAAACCACGTCCCGAGGGAGCCGATCAACGAGACGGTTAGACGGCTATACGGGAACGACCCTCCGGACTTCATAGTGAACAGCAGCGCCCTCCTCGAAGAGAACAAGCGAGTAGCCAGGGAGAAGACGGGCGAGACTCCCAAGACGGTCATGACGTTAAACGACATGCATGTGAACCCCGAGGAGTGGGTAAGCACAGCCAACGAGGGGTTCGACGGGGTGCTGATGCGGTACATGTACTCTCCGTACAGGAAGACTCCACTGTTCTTCAACCTAGCCTTCTACACGAAGTTCGACGAAAACTACTTCCTCGAAAACCTCAAGATAGAGAAACAGTACTTCCCCTGGTTCACCGATCATCGCATCTATAAGCCGTCCGAGGAGAAGGAGTACGACGTGGTCTTCCTCGGCGCGTACAGGAGACGTGTATACCCGCTCAGAAACATGATCTATAACGAGCTGCCGCGTCTCTCCGAGAGGAAAGGCTGGAGATGCCTCGTGAGGGGGCGCCCACCGGGCAGGACCCCCCTCAGAGACATACAGGAACTGGAGAAACAGGGATACATCGTGGGCACTAGATACGCTGAGACCATCGCCAAGGCCAAGGTCTTCATCTTCGGCAGCAGCATCTTCCGTTACCCGGTTTCCAAGTTCTTCGAGATCATGGGGAGCGGAACCCTGGTCATGGCGGACAGGCCTCAATCCGCCGACGAGCTCCACTTCGAGGCGGGGGAGAACTACGTCGAGATAAACCGGGATAACTGGGAGGAGAAGCTTGAGTACTACCTCGAGGACGACGCGGAGAGGGAGCGCATCGCCCGCAACGGCTACGAGACCGTGATGAAGTACCATACGTCGGAGACACGGGCTAGGCAGCTGGTAGGCTTCCTCAGGCGGCTTGAAGGCTAGGGAGTCATACATTCTTTTAAAGACAGCCGCACTCTATGTTGAGAAACGAGGGTCAAGGATGAACGCCGTTCTCCTGATACTGGACGCGCTGCGGCTCGACCACGTCAACCCTAGGATCACGCCGAACCTGATGAGGATCGCTGATCGGGGTGTGTCCTTCAGCAACTCCAAGGCGTGCAACACCTCTACACTGCACAGCATGCCGTGTATATTGGGCGCGGACACGACATACGACCCCGATGCGAACATAGCGACGATGCTAGACAGGCACGGTGTCCACACCGCAGTCATCCACTCAAACCCCATGATAAACAACTTCTATCCTGGGTTCGCCGAGACCATAGACCTCAAATCCAAGAAGTTCAGGATGAGTAAGAGCTGGAGAAAGACGCTGAGGAGAAACCTCCCCCCAGGCGTGATAGCCGGGATGAAGAGGTTCAGAGCCAACGTGTACAGCGAGGAGAAGTATCTACCCTACTCCAGGGCGAACGAGGTCCTCGAGTATAGCCTGAAGTGGATGGGCGACCACGAAGACTACTTCCTCTGGGTCCACCTCATGGAGCCTCACATCCCTTACTATCCATCAGAGACCAGCCTGGACATGAGCCGAAACGAGATGCGTGCCCTGAACGACAGGCTGATAGAGGCGGTGCACGGCAACTACACGCCCACGGAGGAGGAGATAGGGCAGGCCAAGACGCTCTATAGGGAGGAGATCACCGAGATGGACCGGGAGCTCGGCGTCTTCTTCGAGAGGTTCAGCCCCGACGACCTGCTGGTCATCACCTCTGACCACGGCGAGGAGTTCGGCGAGCAAGGGCAGTTCTCTCATCACACCGACAAGTTCATACCCGTCCTGGTGGACGTGCCACTCATCTTCTACGGAGACGGCGTTAAGAAGGGCGTGATCATAGAAGACGAGGTCAAAAACCTGTCCATCGCCCCCACGATCCTGGAGGCCCTCGGCATAAGCGACCCTATCGGGATCGGGTCATCTATATGGCGCCTCGTCAGAAGTGATTGACGATGAGGATCCTTATCCTTGCCTACGACGGGCTCGACCACGACCTAGTGGAGACGCTGAGCCTCCGTAACATACTGCAGAGAGAGCACGGCAAGGTCGACGTGCCCATCGTAGGAGGGATAGACGACCCTTCGACTCCCATAGTATGGACCAGCTTCATAACCGGTGAGCCGCCAGGTATCCACGGCGTGGACATGCCCCAGATGTGGGACAACGAGTTCGACGGGCTCCGCAGCTTCGTGAGGAGACATAGAGGAATCCACAGCATACTCAAACGGTTCAAGGTGGGTTACAGGGTCAGAGACGCAGTGGGTGCGAAGCCGAGCTTCCCGAGCAGGAAGAACATAAAGGTGGACACGTTCTTCGAGGTCGTCAAGCCGAGCATAGCGCTGGGCGTCCCCGTCTACAACAAGAACCTCGAGGAGGTATACCCTATAGGCGACGTTGTGCGGGCGCGCCAGGACCCCGAGTACCTCCCCGTCTTCGAGGAGAGGGTCCGGGGGATGTTCGATGAGGAGACGGAGGCCCTCTTCGACGCCATTGAGGGCGAGTGGAGGCTCCTGATGATCCACTTCCACATCACAGACCTGTTCGGCCACGCGTTCTGGGGCACCGAGAAGGTGGCCACCCTCTACGAGGAGATGGACCTACTCACCAAGAGGGTGAAAGCCAGGCTCAGGGAAGACGACCTAGTCTTGATCATATCGGACCACGGCATGAGCAAGCTGGGCCACACCAAGAAGGGCTTCTACAGCTTCAACGTGAAGATGGGGCTAGTTGACCCCGACATCAAGGACTTCTTCAAGATAGTCACGGGGCTCCTCGACGAGGGCTAGGTGAGCCTCCTCTCGTGGAGCCGCTCCAAGGTCTCCCACATGGCGTATTTTCTGGCGAACTCGTAGTACTCCTCTGGGAAAGGCTTCTCCAGCCCGCCGAGCGCCGTCACCAGGTGAGCCAGGAACATCGACGTGCTTCCCAGCACCCAAGGCCTGTCCACGAGGTACACCAGCGCCACGAGGAAGGTGTGCCACGTCGGGAAGCCCATGTAGTACCTGGACCTGCCCGATAGTATCCACCTGTTTAGGTTGCCTCTGCGCCACGTCCTGAGCTGGGTGTACTTTATCTCCGGGAACGACTCTACGGCCCAGCCGTGCCTCTTGGCCTGAAGCAGGGCGAGGGTGTCGAAGGCGTTGCACGGCACGAAGTGCTTGACGCTGTCCCAGCAGGCGCGTCTGTATGCCTTGGCGCCGTCCGACGCTCTCCCCCGCCACACCTTCTCGTCGTAGGGGGTGCCGCTGGTGACGCCTAGCCTGGGGTTCTCCTCGAACCTACGCAGAAGCCTGCTGAAGTAGTCAGAGGGTAGCACGCTGTCGGCGTCCACCTTGAGGAGGTAATCCCAGTCGTGCACGAGCCCCGTGGCTCTTTTAACCCCGGCGTTCAGAGCCCACGCAAGGTTTACGCCGCGGGTCGGGTGACGAGGGTTATCGAGCCTCAGCACGGTCACCTCGGGGTACTCGGACAGTATCTCCGTCGTCTTGTCCACCGAGCCGTCGTCAACCACCACGTAGGCCTCCGGGGCTGGTCTCTGGCCGAGCACGCCCTCCACCGTCTGCCTGATGAACCTCTCCTCGTTCCTGCCGCTCGTCAGCGCCACGTACCTCAAGGGCTCCGGGTCTCCAGCACTGGAATACCAATAGGAGACGACGGATTTTTATATGATTTGATAAACCCCGCCGGTTTGGTTGTAGCGGGTTTCCATTTAAGATGTTTTATTAATACGGAGTACTTTTCTACGATAAAACGGTGTGTGACGGTTTTGTGTGGAATATTCGGCTGCATAATCAGGGATGGGCAGGCAGTTAAACTGATAACGGACGGCCTGAAGCGTCTCGAGTACAGAGGCTACGACTCCATAGGCGTCGCAACCATCGTGGAAGGCGATCTCCTTGTACGTAAGGACAAGGGCAAGCTGGAGGAGGTAGTCGAGAAACTACAGATAAACGAGATGATGGGCACCATCGGGATGGGGCACACGAGGTGGGCGACGCACGGAGCGCCCAGCATGGTCAACGCCCACCCTCACACAGACGGCTCCGGCAACATAGCCCTGATCCACAACGGCGTAATAGAGAACTACATGGAGCTGAAAGAAGAGCTGATAGAGAAGGGCCACATATTCGTGTCACGCACCGACACCGAGGTAATCCCCCACCTGATAGAGGAGGAGCTTAAATCCGACATAGGGATGAAGGGCGCCATACTGCGGATCCTCAGGCGGTTGAAGGGCTCCTACGCCGTGGTCGTGTTGTCGACCCACGAGCCCGACAAGATCTACTGCGCCCGCCAAGAGAGCCCCCTGGTCATAGGGGTCTCGGATAACGGCACGTTCTGCGCCTCTGACGTCCCCGCCATGCTGCCGTACACGAATCAAGTCTCATACATTCGGAACGGGGAGATGGCAGTCCTGTCTCTGGATGGCTACGAGATCGTTAAGGTCATCGACGGCTCCATTGTGGAACGGGGACTGGAGGAGATAAAGTGGAGCTTGGAGATGGCGGAGAAGCAGGGGTATAGACACTTCATGCTCAAGGAGATATACGAGCAGCCGGAGAGCCTCCGGAACGGGCTCAGGCTGCAGGAGCAGTACCTGAACCTGCTGACACAGTTCCTCGACAGAGGAAAGGAAGTGCTTCTCACGGCGGCGGGCACGAGCTACCACTCCTGCCTAGCGGCGTCCTACATCTTCTCGAAGCTTTCGCGGCTGACCACCATACCTGTGGTTTCCTCGGAGTTCATCGAGAGATACGGCTCCACGGTGGGCATCGACTCAATTGTGCTAGCGGTCAGCCAGTCCGGTGAGACCTATGACACCTTGAAGGCGATCGACCACGCCAGGATGAGGGCCGGCACCGTTCTTGGAATCACCAACACGGTGGGTTCCACCCTAACAAGGGTTTCCAGAGCTTACCTTATCCAGCAGTCTGGGCCCGAGATCGGAGTCGCAGCTACGAAGACGTTCACATCTCAGGTGATCGTGTTGTCTCAGCTGGCCCTGAGGCTGGCGAAGCAGAGGGGCAAGCTAAGCCAAGATGAGCTTGACGAGTATGAGGAGAAACTGAAACTGATCCCTGGCTGGGTGGAGACGGTCATCGAAAACAGATCTGAATCCATTGAGGCGCTTGCAGAGAAATATAAAGATGAAAAGCTGTTCCTTTTCCTCGGCAGAGGCATAAGCGCCGCCACGGCCCTCGAGGGCCGTCTGAAGCTGCTAGAGATCACGTACATCCCCTCGTTGGCGTACCCGGCCGGAGAGAGCAAGCACGGACCCATTAGCGTCATAGAGGACGACGTTGCCTGCGTCTTCATATGCCCACGCGGGGACACCCACCCGCACATCATCGGCAGCATCATGGAGATGAAGGCCCGGGGAGCCAGGATCATATCCATCTGCGAGGAGGGAGACGAAGAGGTGAAGCGCCTCTCCGACGACTTCATAGAGATGCCCCGCGGAATAC
>CAZQOX010000036.1:0-8815 GCA_964594895.1 uncultured Candidatus Bathyarchaeia archaeon | reverse complement strand
CTGCAGCTATCGATGAAGGCGTCGTGGTCGCCGCCTGGGAGGTAAGTCGTCACGCTGCCTGTGTAAAACAGGTCCCCCGTCCACAGGTACCGCGAATCCCTTTCCAGGAGGCAGATGTGGTCGCTGCTGTGCCCCGGCGTGTATATCACCTCCAGAGTGCGTCCGCCGAGCCCCACCCTGTCCCCGTCACTGAGCCACCGCGTCACGCGGTATGGCGGCGCATAGTAGCTGGCCGGGTCGAATCCCGGAGGGAACTCCCTGATGACGTTGTCTCCCTCGATGATCTCCCCCATCTTGTCCCTGCCGAGCCCCATGGCGGCGCTCTCCCGGCTCATGGCGTCGTCGTAGACGGCGATCTCCTCGAAATCCTTGCAGCCGCCGATGTGGTCGTTGTGGGTGTGAGTCAGCAACAGGAAATAGGGCTTGTCGGTGAGCTCCTCGACGAGCAGGTCAAGGCGCCCAATCCCGGTGCCCCCGTCCACGACCACGGCCCGCTCGCAGCCGATCACCAGGTACATGAGGGTCTCGTCGTACTGGCCGCCCTCATAGATGGCGTAGAGCCAGTCGTGGAGCCTGTAGACGTCGTACCAGGGCTGGCTGGTCTCCACCCTCTCTAGAGACGAGTACACCCTCCTGGGCAGTATGTCCCACCAGTCACCGTCTGGCATGGTGGATCGTGCATCCGCCGAAATAATATGGGTATCGGGAGAAACCTTCGACGATTAACGTTAAAAGAGTGGTTCCATCACATAGCAACCCATGGAGTGCGATGTTCTCGTCATAGGGGCGGGGGTCCTGGGCTTCAGCTCGGCCTACCACATGAAGAAGAGGGACCCGTCTAAACGGATCGTCGTCGTCGACAAGTACGGCGGCCCCGGCCAGGGCAACAGCGCCAAGAGCGAGGGAGGGTTCCGGAACATATTCACGAGCTCCACCAACTACCTGCTCGCCGACTGCAGCATCGACGCCTTCAAGCACATGGAGGCGGAGATGGGGCACGACGTCAAGCTGGAGTTCATGGGCTACCTCTGGCTCTTCAGCCAGCGCCAGTACGACGCCATAAGGCCTGCCATCGAAGCCATCTTGAAGCGGGGGGACAGCGTCAGGGTCCTGTCCCTGGATGAGGTGAAGAAAACCGTTCCGTGTCTGGTCCCCGAGTTCGGGGAAGACGAGGAGGCCGAGCTCCTGGGGATCGAGGACGTCGCCGTTGGCGTCTACGGGGAGAAGTGCGGTGGGCTCGACGCCGACGCCCTCGTCAGGGTCTACGAAGCGGAGTTCGTCAAGCTGGGCGGCGAGGTGATGTACAACACCGAGGCCACGAGGCTCATGCTGAAGCCGGTGGAGGAGCTGGGGCTCCCCGGGGAGCCCTTCGTCTGGCAGGACACCGTCGTCGTCGGCGCCGAGACGGGTAAGGGAGAGATGCTCGCCGAGAAGACCGTGGTGGCCGCCGGCGCATGGGCGCAGCGGCTGCTGGACCCGCTGGGGCTGGACAGCTTCCAGAGGCCGAAGACGCGCCAGATATTCGCGTTCAAGGACCCCAAGCTGGAGCCCTTCTTCAAGGTGGAGGGCCTCAACGAGGACGGCGTCATGCCCCTCACCATACTGCCCAAGGCCAACATACTGTTCAGGCCCGAGCTGAGCGAGGGCAGCATATGGCTGGCGTGCGCCGACAACCTGGGCCGCAAGTACGAGCTTGAGGAAGACCCACAGCCAGAGGAGGACTACTACACAAACAACATCTACCACGTGCTGGTGAAGTACTTCCCGTGCTTCGAGGACGTCCGCCCCATGAACATGTGGGCGGGCCAGTACGCCATAAACAGCCTCGACGAGACCCCCGTCCTGTACGAGGCGCCGGGCCTCTGCTACGTGGGGGCCGCCAGCGGCAGCGGCATAATGAAGGCGGACAGCCTCGGCAGACTAGTGGACGCGCTGGTGGCCGGCGAACCGGAGGCAGAGCTGTTCGGCGGGAGGAGGTTCCGCGTAGCCGACCTGGGGGTCAAGCACCGCCACGTGGAGCACGAGGAGTTCGTGATATAGCGGGCCACGTTTCTTGACGGACGCCGCCTGATGGACTGGTCCTATTATTATATACCTAACCATTTATTCAGCAAGGGGAGGAGTAAGGAAAATCGATGCCAGGGACGGGCGGTGGCGGGAGACATCGAGGGTGGGAGTGACCTAGTTGAGCCGCGACGAGACGACCCGAGAGGTTTACGAGGAAAACCTAGCCGCGCTGCACAGCCACGCCGTGAAGCTTAACTCCGTCGACAGCGTGGAGGGCATGGCGGAGGCGACCCTGGAGATCATGGGGAAGGTCTTCGGCGAAGGCTTCGTCTCGTTCCAGATCGTTGACGACGGATTCCTGTTTAACTTGAATGCGCGCGGCCTTGAGCCCCCGGTGGAGCCTCTTCCTCTCGAAGGCAAGGGAGTGACGGTGAGAGCCGCGAGGGAGGCTAGAACCATGTACGTTCCCGATGTGGAGGATGACCCAGACTACATTGAAGCCTCCTCCAGATCACGGAGCGAGCTCGCGGTCCCTGTGCGCAACGACGGAGAAGTGATCGCCGTCTTGAACATGGAGAGCCCGAGTGTAGACGCGTTCACTGATCAGGACATCAAGCTGCTGGAGATACTGGCGCTCCACGTGGGCACCTCACTCACTCGTCTGAGGCAGGAGGCGGAGCTTCGCCGCGTCTCAGAGGAGAACGTGTCCAGCATACTCAGCGGCTTCGAGAGGGTCACCAGGATGCTCAGGCACGACCTCAGGAGCCCCCTCCAGAGCATAAACAACGCCGCGCAGATGATGGAGCTGGACCCCTCCACGGCCCCCGAGATGTTGACCATAATCCGCGACAACGTGAAGTACGTCACAGAGGTGCTGAACGATCTGCGCACAATGACGACGACGAGAACCCTCACGCAGGAGCCGCTTGACGTCGACGTCCTGATCCGAAGGCTCATGGACAGGAGGATTCTGCCCAACAACGTAGAGGTAGAACTCAGGCTCCAGTCAGGCGTCAAGGTACGAGCCGACAGGACCAAGTTGACGCGGGTCATCGATAACCTGATAAACAACGCGGTGGAGGCGATACCCTGGGGCGGGAAACTCACGCTGGAGACCAGGGTCGAAGGCGACGGCTACGTCATAACGGTCGGCGACGACGGTGAGGGCGTCTCGGAGGAAAACCTATCAATGATCTTCCGGCCCTTCTTCTCGACGAAGGAGACGGGCATGGGGCTGGGGCTCACCTACTGCAAAGAGGTGGTGGAGGCTCACGGAGGAAGCATAGGCGTAGCCTCCGAGAGAGGCGTCGGCACAACGGTCACCGTCAGGCTGCCCCTGGGCTCAGAGGAACCGTAGAGCCTCCGACGCCGTCTAGCCCCTGTTTTTCACGCCCTTTATCACGCCTTCGACTAGCCTGTACACCGATTCCAGGCCACGCCTCTCGGGGTCTCTCCTCGCGGGGTACGAGGCGAGCCCGAAGCCGGCCGCCTTCGGGTCCTCGAACATGATCTCCAGCGCCTCCGCCAGCTCGTCGGCGGTGGGGCCGTCCTCCACTGGCAGACTGGCGCCGGGTATCTCCTCCGGGTCGAGGACGTCGAGGTCGACGTGGACGTAGATGAGGTCGGTCAACGTGCTGAGCCTGTCCATCTCCATGTCTATGGCTGGGCTCAGCCGCCTGACGTCGTCGACGCTGATCTGGCTTATGTCGTGCGTGTCTATGAGGTACTGCTCCCAGGGGTCCGTGTCCCTGACGCCCACCATGGTGACGTGCTTCATGGGCAGCGGCGGGTCCAGGCCGCAGGCCCGCCTGATGTGGTGCAGGCAGAGGCCTGTGCTCACCGCCACGGGCATCCCTCCCATCATGCCGCTGAGGCTCGTCTCGGGCGTGTTGAAGTCGCCGTGGGCGTCTATCCACACCAGGCCCACGCGTAGGGGCTTCCACCCTTCCCCAGCCCTCTGGTGCCCCGCGAGCATCCCCATGAGGCCGTTGCAGTTGCTGAGGAGGCCGACGGGGAGCATGCCGCCTCTGATCTGGTCGGCGACGATGTCGGCGAGGTGGCTGCTGGCGAGGGCCATCCTGTACCTGGCCCCGTAGACCTTCTCCTCCTCTTCAGTCAGCGTTGCAGTCTTCCGGTCCGCGACCACGCAGCCCCACTCCTCGAGGCGCTGAAGGAGGCCGCCCTCCTCCATCACGTTGGGGCTCGTGTCTATCTCGGGGGAGCCGAGGTGCCCGTTGTGCAGCAGCTTCGGTATCCCTACCCTTACCTTGCTCATAGAATCACGTGAAATCATGTCCGGTTGAAAATAAAAAGTGTTTTAGCGGTACCTTCTCCTACTCCGCCACTCCCTCTGATCCCTCGTCCGGGGCCTGTCCTCGACCTCCCGGGCGGACACGTTGTTCTCCAGGTTCACCTCGGCGAAAGGCGCCTCGTCCAGCCTCTCGTAGCTGCCGTACCGCCCTATGTTGAGGCGCATGCTGCCCCTGTAGACCCTCACGTAGCCGTTGCTGATCCTGATGACCGAGTCCTCGTCGATGTCGTCTATGGCTTGGTCGAAGAGGGTGAGGTACACGCTTCCTGTGTCGTCGGCGATGAGCGCGTCGGCGACCCGGTGGAGGGAGTCGTCTTCCCTGAACGTCACCTCGCGGGGCTCCCCCACGCTTATCACCCTGACGATCGTGTACACCCGCTTCGAGAAGGTGTTCAGTTCACTGATCTTGGTCAGCGGCTCGCCACTGTCATCCATCCCAGTCTCTCTCTTTGAGCTTCATGGAAACGGTGAGGTTTATACCGTTTAAGGCTTCCCCGACGCCACCGGCTTCATATCCGTGTACGGCGACCCTATTCCCCTGAAGGGGTTCAGGCAGCACTTCCCCGGCACAGAGGAGATCGTCTGCATGAACGTCGCCAACCACAGCCCCCTTCGGTTCCAGTTAAGGCCGCCATGACGGAGTTCCATTCCTCGTGGGCACTAAGGCGGGCGTAGATATCATCCTGCGGCTCGGTCCCCGCCGCATCGAGAGACGGGTTTTGAAGCTGAGCCAGCGCCTCTTCGACGGCCTCGCCGGGCTAGGCGTGGAACTGATCTCGCCCGAGGAGAAGGAGCTGCGCTCAGGCGTCGTCAACTCCACGACCTCGAGCCCGGGGGCATAGTGGCCATACCCTTGGGGGGAGGAGCACTGGCACGGCGCCGCCGACTACATCGACTTCGAGCACCTTACGAGGTTCATCAACAGTAAGACAGCCTGCTAGCTCGTGAAGTGTTCCAAAAAAGTTTCTTTATTTTTTGTCAACATGTATTAAAAAGAAAGGGGGGTAGGCTAGACGTCCATGTCCTCGCCCATGCCGCCGCCTGGTGGGCCGCCCGCGCCCATGTCTGGTCCGCCGCTCTTCGCGGCCAACACGTCGTCGATCCGGAGGATCATGGACGCCACCTCGATGCCGCTCTTGATGGCCTGCTCCTTCACCACAGTGGGCTCCAGGACACCCTCCCCCATCATGTCGATGACGCCTTCGCCGAAGACGTTGACGCCCATGTAGACGCCCTTCTCCTTGGCGTGGGCCGCCTTCATCGCCACCATGGTGTCCAGGATGTCCAGGCCGGCGTTCTCCGCCAGCGTCCGGGGGATGATCTCCATCGCGTCCGCGAAGGCCTCGATGGCCAGCTGCTCGCGGCCGCCCACCTGGGCGGCGTACTCCCGAACGGCCTTGCTCATCTCCATCTCGACGCTGCCGCCTCCCGCCACCATCTTAGGGGTCTCGGCGACGTCGCTGATCACGTAGAGGGCGTCGTTCAAAGCCCTCTCCGCCTCGTCGACCATCCGCTCCAGCCCAGCCCTGACGAAGATGGCCACCGCCTGAGGATCCTTGCACTCCTCGACGAAGATCATCTTGTCGTTGCCGACCTTCCGCTCCTCGACGAGCCCGCAGACCCCAAGATCACTCTTCTTGAGGTCCGCCAGGTTGCTCACCACCTTGCCGCCCGTGGCCTTGGCCAGCTTCTCCATGTCGCTCTTCTTGGCGCGGCGAGCCGAAAGCACCCCCGCCTTGGCGAGGTAGTGCTGGGCCATGTCGTCGATGCCCTTCTGGCAGAAGAGCACGTTGGCCCCCGTGGCCACCACCTGATCCACCTTCTTCTTCAGCATCTCGCTCTCCTGGTCCAGGAAAGCCTGGATGCTGCCGGGGCTGGTGATCCTGATCTCGGCGTCGAACTCTGTCTTCTTCACCTCCAGAGGAGCGTCCAGCAACGCGATCCTGGCGCCCTTGATCTTCTTGGGCATGCCGTCGTGGACGACCTCCTTGTCCACGATGATGCCCTTGACAAGCTCCGTCTCCTCCAGGCTCTTGCCCTCCTTCTTGACGATCTGGACGTTGTCGACGTCCGCGATGACGGTGCCGTCCCTCTCCTCGACCACCTGCCTAATGGCTTCGATCACGATGCCGCTGAGGTGATCACGGGCGGACGACACCGACTTGCTCCTCATGCTGGTGTTGCTCAGCTTCATGAGGGTCTCACTGTCGTCAAGGTCCACGTCCTCCGAGACCTTGTCCAGGGTCTCCAGGGCCCTCTCGGCCGCCTTCTGGTAGCCGCTTATGATGATGCTGGGGTGGATGTTGTCCTCCAGCAGCTCACCTGCCTTCCTCAGCAGCTCACCGGCCAGCATCACCGCCGTCGTTGTGCCGTCGCCGACCTCCTTGTCCTGGGTCTTGGCGACCTCGATCATCATCTTGGCGGCGGGGTGCTGCACGTCGATCTCGTCCAGCACCGTCGCCCCGTCGCCGGTGATGGTGATGTCCCCGAGGCTGTCGATGAGCATCTTGTCCATGCCCCTCGGCCCCAGGGTCGTCTTGAGCACCTCCGAGATGATCTGCGCCGCGAGCATGTTGCTCTTACGTGCGTCGCGTCCGCGGGTCCTCTCCGTGTCCTCCTTCAGAACTATCACGGGCTGTCCGCCCGCCGTCGTATAGTATGCCATTCTCATTCTCCTCCTACATCATGGGGGGCATGCCGCCGGGCATTCCGCCCGGCATGCCTCCCATCCCTCCGCCTCCCGGCGGCCCCGCCGGCGCCCTCATCTTGGAGACGGCGATTATGTCGTCTATCTTCAGAAGCATGGCCGCGGCCTCGGTGGCCGACTTGATGGCCTGGGTCTTCACCACCATGGGCTCGTATACATCGATCTTGCTCAGGTCGGTCACGACGTTGTCGTTGCCGTCGACGCCGATCCACTTCTTGCCCTTGGCGTGCTCGCTCTGCATCTCGCTGATGGCGTCGATGGGATCCATCCCGCTGTTCTCCGCCAGCGTGGTCGGTATGACATCCAACGCGTCTGCGAACGCCACCACGGCGAGCCTCTCCCGGCCCACCAGCTTCTCGGCGTAGTCCCTGAGCAGCCTGGCGACCTCGATCTCGGAGGCGCCGCCGCCCGCCAAGATCTTGGGCTCCTCGACCACGTCTCTGACTACGCAGAGGGCGTCGTGGAGGCTCCTCTCGGCCTCGTCGACGACGCGCTCGGTGCCTCCCCTGATGAGGATGCTGACCGCCTTGGGGTTCTTGCAGCCCTCGACGAAGATCATCTTGTCGTCGCTGATCTTGCGTTCCTCGACCTGCTTGGCGTAGCCTGCGTCTTCGCCGTTGAGCTGCTCGACGCTGTTCACGACCTTGGCGCCCGTCGCCTTCGCGAGGGCCTCCATGTCGCTCTTCTTGAGCCTCCTGGTTGCGAGGATGCCCTCGCGGCTGAGGAAGTGCTGCACCATGTCGTCGATGCCCTTCTGGCAGAATAGCACGTTGATCCCCGCGTCCTTGACCCTCTTGACCATGTCCCGGAGCATCTGCTCCTCCTGGTCGAGGTAGGCCTGCATCTGGTCTGGGGTCTCGATGGCTATCTTGGAGTCGAACTCCGTCTTCTCGATCTCCATCGCCGCGTTGAGGAGCCCGATCTTCGCCTCCTTGACGAGCTTGGGCATCCCGTCGTGGACGACCTCCTTGTCGATGATGAGGCCCTTGATGAGCTCCGTGTCGGTCATCGAGGCCCCGGGCTTCTTCTCGATCTTGATGTTGTCGAGATCCACGCTGTAGCCTCCGTTGCTCTCCTCCGCGACCTGGAGGACGCCGTCGACGGCGATGTCGCTCAGGTGGTCCCTGTAGCCGCTGATGAGCTTGCTGGCCATCGTGGTCATGCTGACCTTCTTGAGCATCTTCCTGTCCTCGGGCTTGACCTTCTCGGATATCTCCTCGAGGATCCTGAGAGCCTCAGCCTCCGCCTTCCTGTAGCCGTCTATGATGACCGTGGGGTGCACCTTCTTCTCCATGAGCTCGGAGGCCTTGCCGAGGAGCTCACCCGTGAGTATCACGACGCTCGTGGTCCCGTCTCCGACCTCGTCGTCCTGCGTCTTCGAGACCTCCACCATCATCTTGGCGGCGGGGTGCTGCACGTCCATCTCCTTGAGCATCGTGGCTCCGTCGTTGGTGATGGTGACGTCGCCGAAGCTGTCCACCAGCATCTTGTCCATGCCCTTGGGGCCGAGGCTGGACTTCACAGCCTCGGAGACTATCCTCGCGGCCATGATGTTGCTGCCGCGGGCGTCCCTGCCTGTGGATCGCTCGGTGCCTTCCTTCAGGATGAAAACCGGCTGTCCTTGTAAACTCAATTTTTTTTCTCCTTAGAGTTTTCCACGGGTATACCGCGGCGCGGATCCGCTGAGAACCTTCTCTCATACGCTGCCTTTTCACCGCTCACAGGTATACCACTCGTGGTTGTAAACCAACAGTTGTATACCTAGGCTTATAAAAAACCTTTTGGTGGCC
>CAZQOX010000035.1:0-8827 GCA_964594895.1 uncultured Candidatus Bathyarchaeia archaeon | reverse complement strand
GGATTGATCCAGGAGGGCTCCAGGTCGTTCCTGAAGACGGAGTACACGTACCTAGGCGTCTTCGTCGTCGTCATGGGCGTCATACTCTCCGCGGCCCTCGGCCTCAAGATCGGTGTAACCTATGTATTCGGCGCCATCCTGTCAGGCCTAGCCGGAATCATCGGGATGGAGATCGCCGTTAAGGCGAACGTCAGGACCGCGAACGCGGCTAAGAATGGAGGCCTCTCCGAGGCCTTCCCCATAGCTTTCCGAGGCGGAGCCGTCATGGGCCTCATGGTGGTGGGGCTCGCCCTTTTCGGCGTCAGCCTCATCTACTGGCTCACGAAGGATCCTGAGATCGTCCTCGGGATGAGCATCGGCGCCAGCACGCTCACGCTCTTCATGAAGGCCGGCGGCGGCATCTACACCAAGACCGCGGACATCGCCGCGGACCTCGTCGGGAAGGTCGAGCTCAGCATCCCTGAGGACGATCCCCGTAACCCCGCCGTCATCGCAGACAACGTGGGCGACAACGTGGGCGACTGCGCCGGCTCGGGGGCGGATCTCTTCGACTCCTATGTGGCGGCTATCATGGCCGCCATGATCCTGGGTGGAGCCTTACCGATCCAGTACCTTGAGGCGGTGCCACTCGTCTACGCGGGCCTCGGCATACTGGCGTCCATCCTTGGCGTAGCGATCGTCAGAGTGGGAAAGGGCGGTGACCCTGGTAAGGCACTCAACATGGGTACCTACGTCACGACCATCGCCTTCGCCGTGCTAACCTACGGCGCGACGCTGATGCTCGGCTACGACATGAAGATCTGGTACTGTAACATAACCGGGTTGGCTGTCGGAACCGTGATCGGCATGACAAGCGACTACTATACTTCCATCAACAGGCCGCCCGCCAAGAAGACCGCCGAGTCGAGCCAGACGGGCGCGGCCATCACCATATTGACGGGCTTCAGCTACGGCCTCATCAGTTGCTTCCCGGCTTTCCTCGGGATAGGCATCGGGTCAGCCGTAGCGTACACCATCTACGGGGTCTACGGTGTCGGGATCGCGGCCGTCGGGATGCTCAGCATCGCCGGCATCATCATCGCTGGCGACGCCTACGGTCCGATTGGCGACAACTCGAAGGGCATCGCCGAGATGGCCAAGCTCGGCGAGGAGATCGTGGACATCACCGACGAGATCGACGCCGCGGGCAACACCACGAAGGCGATCACGAAGGGGTTCGCCATAGGCGCGGCCGGTCTCACGGCGCTGGCCCTGCTAGCGTCCTACCAGGAGATAGTGAAGAGGCTCGTGCAGACCACGGTGGTGTTCGACCTCATGGACCCAATGGTCATGATGGGGATCTTCATCGGCATGAGCGTCCCAGTCATATTCTCGGCCAAGATCATCCTCGGAGTCTCGAAGAACGCGTACAGGATGATCGAGGAGATTCGCCGCCAGTTCAGGGAGATCCCCGGCCTCATGGAGGGCACCGGTACGCCGGAGTACGGTAAGTGCATCAACATCGCCACCAAGGGGGCGTTGACGGAGCTGCTGCCGCTGATCGTGTTCAGCATCGTGGCGACCCTCGTCCTGGGGTTCGTCGCCGGCATCAAGGCGCTGGCGGGCTACCTGAGCGGAGCCATATTCAGCGGCTTCTTCCTCGCGATACTCATGGCGAACGCGGGGGGCCTCTGGGATAACGCCAAGAAGTATGTCGAGTCGGGCTACTTCGGAGGCAAGGGCAGCGAAGCCCACAAGGCGGCTGTCATCGGAGACACGGTGGGTGACCCGTTCAAGGACACCGCGGGGCCGTCGCTGAACACGCTGGTGACGGTTATCAGCCAGATCGCGTCCCTGTTCGCGCCTCTCTTCGTCGCGTACGCGCTGCTGGGCCGCTAGGAGCCCTGCTCCGCCCCATATTTTGAGGGGTCTTCTCTGTCTATACCTTTATTAGTTTGAACCATTCTACTTTGATAGCCAATCGAGGAGAACATCGTTGTACAGGCATCTCAGGGAGGCGTGGAAGAGGCCCAAGGACAGCTACGTAGGCGACGCCATGAGGCAGAGGGTCATAGTCTGGCGGAGGCAGCCTTCCACCGTCCGGATCGATAAGCCGACGAGGCTGGACAGGGCTCGCAGCGTCGGGTACAAGGCGAAGAAGGGCTTCGTGGTTGTGCGTACACGTGTCCGGAGGGGTGGTCGGCGGAAGATCAGGCCTGTGCTTGGGCGTAGACAGAAGCGGATGGGTGTCACGAAGTTCACGCCTGCGAAGAGCAAGAGGCTCATCGCGGAGGAGAGGACTGCTCGGAAGTATCCGAACCTCGAGGTGCTGAACAGCTACTGGGTGTGGCAGGACGGCCAGCACAAGTGGTTCGAGATCATATTGGTTGACCCGAGCCACCCGGCGATCAAGTCCGACAAGGACGTTGGCTGGGTAGCCGGCAGAAACTAGTTTTCTCGTTTTCTTATGACCTGTTACAGGTCACATCGGAAAAGAAATCATTCGTATGTTTGTCTGGCGTAGCCGCCTTTCATGGGTTTGCGGTTCATGATGGATACGTCCCACTCCATCTTGAAGACGAGGCGGATGTAGTTTGTGAGCCCCATCTTCTTGATCCTGCGGACGCTGTAGTGGATGACCATGTCGTCGAGTAGCTTGACCCTTCCCTTGTGTTTGATGCGTTTGTAGAGCTCTGTGTCGTCGGCGTAGGCGAGGGGGAGGTAGCCGCCCGCCTCGATGAACGTGGCTCTTCTGAAGGCGGAGTTGGCTCCGCAGAGGTGGTACCTGCCGAGGACGCTGAAGATGACGAGGAGTACGTTGCTCAGCCAGAACAGGGACTCGTAGGCGAGCTTCTCGGCTCCGGCTATCTCGCCCCAGTCGCCGGGGTCCAGGAAACCCGTGACGGCGATGACGTCGTCGTCCTCGAATCCTTTCAGTGTGGCTTCGAGCCATCCCGGGTATGGCTGGCAGTCGGCGTCCGTGGTGGCGACGATTGGGGCTTCGGCTACTTGGAAGCCGTCGTTTCTGGCTCCTCCGACTCCCTCGCTGGTCTGGGTGATGACCCTGTCGGCGAGCTTCTCGGCGATCATACGGGTCCTGTCCAGGCTGTCTCCGTCCACGACTATTATCTCGACGTCTTCACGGGGGATGGTCTGGCTGTGAAGCGACTTTAAGCACTTCTCGATGTTCTTCTCCTCGTTGTATGTGGGGACGACGACGCTTATCAGCGGCTCAGGGCTTCGGCCGCTCGTCTCCCTGACTGTATCGCCTTGTCCATGTTGTAGTACTCCCACTCGCCGAACCTCCCTATGGGTGTGATGCGGTTACCTTCAAGGTAACTGTGTATAATGTTAACGTTTCTCCTGTGGTCCAGGTCGTAGATGACGTAGGCGTACCTGAAGTCGGCCGCCGTGCAGGTCTCCACCTCGTCGTCGGCGTCTATGATGTCGGCCTTCACCAGGTCCATTAGCACGCGTGTCTTGGTCTCCTCGACGTCCACCCTGTCCCTGTAGGTCACCTCTACCAGGATGCTGCTCCTCCCCTCCGGCGTCGTCTCTGGGCTGAAGTTCATGGGGAAGCTGATCCTGTTGAACACGAGGTCTTCCTCGGGGAAGTAGAGCCAGTGCTTGTCTGTGATCCGGGGCCGTTTGACCCCCACCATGACGCACACCAGGGAGTTGTGCACCAGCCTCTCCGCCGCCCCGTGCACCTCCTCGGGGGCGTCGTCGATCATCTTGACGACCTCGGGGAGCGGCAGAGACGAGAGGACGCGGTCTGACTCGACTACTCTCCGTCTGCCGTCCTTCATGTAGACCACCTTGACTCTGTCTCCGTGGGGCTTCAGCTCGGTTGCGGTGGAGCCCAGCGAGACGTTCAGGCCCCTGGATAGCTGGGTGGCTAGGGCCCCGATGCCTCCGTGTTTCGGGTACCAGAAGACTGCGTTGGGGCCGAAGTCCTTGTCCTGTGTTCCCTCGGCCCCCCTCCTCATCTCGTCGACGCTGGGGGAGGGGACGCGGCCCGTGATCCAGCCAGTGTCCATCTCCTCTAGGGGGTGCTTCCATGTCTTCTGGTTGTACGGCACCATGTAGTGCCTGGCGATCCCGTCGCCGAATGTGGAGCGTATCCACTCCATGAAGTTATGGGGCTCAGATGGTCTCCGGTCTATTACGCCCTGGATGCACTCGTCTATGACGCTCCTCGGCAGGGGGCTCAGGTTGGCCTCGAAGGGGTACTTGACGTAGGTGCCCATCATGTAGATGTAGGCTCTGCGCTCGTGGGCGTGGAGGTTGTCGCCGAGGAGGGTGAAGAAGAGGTTCCTGGTGTAGTCGTCCCGTGTGAAGAGGATGTGGGGGGCGTAGTCGAACAGGTAGCCGTCTATGTTCACGCTCCTGCAGAGGCCGCCCACCTCCCGCTCCTTCTCGAGGATCGTGTAGCCGTCCCGGAGGTGGTACGCCGCGCTCAACCCGGAGAGCCCTGCGCCGAGTATCGTTATCATGGTGGTCAGCCAAGGAACTTGATGAGCTTCTCGGCCACTATGGTGCTGTTTCCCAGCTGGGCCTCGACGCTGCCTGCGCCGATGTGGGGGGTGCACACCACGTTGGCCCGCCCCACCAGCTCGGGGTCGGGGTCAGGCTCGGACTCGAAGACGTCGAGCGCCGCCCCTGCGACCTTCCCCGAGTCGAGGGTGGCCTTGAGGGCGGCCTCGTCCACGATGCCTCCCCTAGCGGCGTTGACTATGTAGACGCCGTCCCTCATCTTCTCGAACTGTGGTGCGCTGATCATGTGCTTGGTCTGGGGCAGCAGGGGCACGTGGACCGTGATGAAGTCGCTCTCCGCGAGCAGCGTGTCCAGGGCCACGTCCTTGGCGCCGATCTCCTCCACGAAGTGCCGGAGCCTGTCCATGAGGACGTCGTAGGCCAGCACCTCCATGCCGAGGGCTCTGGCTTTCTTGCCCACCATGTAGCCGATGCGGCCGAAACCGATGACGCCTAGGGTCCTGCCGCTTAACTCGACGCCGGTGAGCCTGTTCTTCTCCCACCTGCCCTGCTTCATCGTCGAGTCGGCGACTGTGATGCGCCTCGCCATGCAGAGCATGAGGCCGACGACCAGCTCGGCGACGGCGTTGCACGGCGCCTCGGGGCTGTTGAACACCTCCACTCCCCTCTCCTTGGCGTACCCTGTGTCGATGTTGTCGAGGCCGACGCCGGCGCGCGCGATGGCTTTGAGGCTGGTGGCCTTCTTCAGCGCCTCCTCCGTGAGCTTGGTGCGGCTCCTAACGACTATGGCGTCGTAGCCTCCGATGACCTTCCTGAGCTCCTCGGCGCCTATGTCGGTCCTCAGGTCCACGCTGAAGCCCGCGCCTCTGAGCATCTTGACCCCCTCGTCGTCGATGGGGTCCGATATGAGCACTTTGACCACGTCTTTCACCTATCTTCGGCCCTTGGCCGACACTATCTGGATCACATCGTCGTTCTCTAGGATATAGGTGTCGCCGAGGCGTCTCTTGGTGCGGGCGTCGACTGCGTAGATGAAGCCCTCGGCGAGCTCGGTGTGTATCTCCGCCGCGAACTGTTTGGCTGTGGTCCCCCTCGTGACGAGGAAGCAGTCGGGGAGCACCTGGCCCCCGTGGTTGGTGAGCTTCTCGGCGTCCTCGACGGGGTAGACTGTTATCATGTCGAGGAGGCTGAAGAAAGCCTCGTTGATGGCGTCCTGGACGCCGGTGCCTCCCCACTTGTCGAAGACCTTCTCCTTCACCCTGTCGAGGGCTCTGCGCTGTCCGTCGGTCAGCTTCTCGGGGGACGTGACCTCGAACCCGGGGTCGCCGGGGGTGTACTTGACGAGCCCTGCCTCGGCGGCGCGTCTGAGGGCCAGCTCGGCCTCGGCGCAGGTGGGAACGACCATGTATCCCGCCTCTTTCATGCGCTCGATGTTCTGTTCGGCTCCGTCCCTGTCTGCCTTGTTGGCGGCGACTATGAGGGGCTTGCTCACCCTGCGTAGCCGGGTGGTGAAGCGGCTGAACTCGTCGCCGGTCCAAGCCACGCTGTTGAAGCCGTCGAGCCCCGTCTCCTGTGCGGCCCGGGCTATCTGGCTGCGGCTGATCCCGAGGCCTGTGAGCCGTTCGTCCAGGTGTCTACTTATGTGCTCCTTCTTGCTCTGGGCGGTCCGGGTGACCTTGTCCCAGTCCTTCCTTATGAGGGCGCGCAGCCAGAGGTCGAACTCCTCCTCGAACATCCTCACGTCGTCTACGGGGTCGTTGGTCATGGGTTCGACCGGCTGGCCGTTGAGGTCTGTGGCGCCGCTGGCGTCCGCCACGACAATTAGTGCGTCCGCGCGGCGCACCTCGTCTAGGAACTGGTTGCCGAGGCCCCTGCCCTGGTGGGCGCCTGGGATGAGGCCGGGTGTGTCGATGAGGTCGACGGGGATGAGGCGCACGCCGTCCACGCACGCGCTGTTGACGGGGTTGTCCTGCACGCCGAGCTCGCGGCAGACGCAGGGGGCTCGGATGTAGCCGACGCCCCTGTCTGCTTTGACTGTTGTGAAGGGGAAGCCGGCGATTTCCACGGGTTTGAGGGTGGCGGCGCCGAAGAACGTGCTCTTGCCTACGTTGGCTTTGCCGACGAGGCCCACCATCTTAGCCATTGCTTCTCACGTGTTCTGTGGGGTTGGAGCGCATAAGGTTATCCACTTTGATTCGAGGCCTGTAAATTGGGGAGAATTCGTTTAGGGGTGGCTTGTTCCACGTGACAAAGATATTGAATTTCTCTATATAACCATAGTTTATTAAAAAAAATTCTTGCATGTGCAGCGCGGCAAGATTACATTCAAGAAGGAGTGCAGTGAGGTCGTGGCGCCTCCCGGGGAGTAGAGTCTAACATTCTAGCTCAGTTCTGGTCGTGGGGGCTTGTTGTTTTTCCAATAACCTTAAATAGATCATGTTATATCATTCTAACACAATGTTAGAAATATACCACAATATGTGGTAAATTGATAACATGGGAGTAGAGAAGAAATGGCAGAAACGATCTGGACTACGGCGATACCCCTCATAGCGGCGCTCATAGTCGCCATAGGCGCGTACACGCTGTGGAGAACCAATAAGGAGAGGAGGAGCGGGTTCCCCCTTAAGGATGAAAGAACCTCAAGGATACAGGGCAGGGCCGCAATAGTGGCCTTCAACATGGGGGCATGGTACCTGATTCTACTCAACTTCTACAATATGTACCGCATCGAGTTCCTGGGGCTGGAGGAGCTGAGCTCCATGCCCGTCATCAACTCGGCGGTCATACTCATGGGCGTCACCTACATCGCCCTATACACCTACTTCGGCCGCAAGGAAGACGTCTAGGAGTGAGAACATGAGAAACAGGATAAAGGAGCTCAGAGCCCGCCACGACTTGACTCAGGCCGACCTGGCCAAGAGGGTGAAGGTCAGACGAGAGACCATAGTCTACCTTGAGGCCGGCAAGTACAACCCGTCTCTTAAGCTGGCCCACGACGTGGCAGTGGGCCTGAGCACCACCATCGACGAGCTGTTCCTGTGGGACGACGAGGAGGGAGGTGAAAAAGAGTGAATGTTTGGATAACTGGAGCCATAGGTGTCGCGGTAGCATTGATCGCCGCCGCCTACATCGCACATGTGAGGAGAGGCGGATCAGGGATGCACAGGGCAGCACCCGCTGTCATCGCCCTGGCTGCACTGACGGTCGCCGTCAACGAGCTGGTGGTGATCCCCACTTGGGGCGTCGAGGCTGGTACTAGGGCAGCCTCAGCGTTCTTCTGGTGCGTGATACTACCCGCCGCCGCCTACCTGAACTCGAGGAAAACGAGGTAGACCTTACCTACGTTTTTTCTCTCACAAACACATTTTTAGACGAGTTTTCGAGAACTCGCGTTTTCTTATTCTCACATGACAAATTAAAAAAATCTTATTTGAAGTATTGGAATTTAGTTATTCCAAGTAACAGGTATATTGAATTTCTCGCAGTATAACAAAAACGGTACTGGATAAATAATTTGTCATCGATTAGGTAGCTGTTAAAATGTTTGTCTACTTTTCTCGTTCAAACAGCATATAATGATTGGCCATATTTGGGCCACCTATAGCCTGATATGTGTGCAGACTCCAACCCTCCTTTTCATGACTCTCTATAACCTCACTCATTTGTCTATGATGCCCTACTTGAACACAAACCCACTCTTTCAATTTTGTCACCTATTTAAGATGGTTGCAAAGATCTGTATTTAACAATTAATCATATTTTCTCTTGGATCTATAGTAAAGATTCTGAAAATCAATAATCTGGATTTCATGTAGCAAGCAACTTGATAACTATATGACTAACTCGAACTTTTTTTATGTGCATATAGAAATTCGGTTATTCCATGTAACTAGGGGTTCCTCAAGCGGTCCAGTATAAAAAAGATAAAAACAGCTAAACGGGCGCCCTATTAAACGCTTAAAACACCCCACCACGAGGAAAAAACCATACCAGAACACCGCCCATGGCTCTAAGACACCGGTAAAACCGTCTTAAACACCCAACCGTCATACCGGTTACCGAAAAAAACGCTTATCGTAAGCAACTATAAGGGAAACGCCGAGTCGTCGACCCACGCCTCAGCAACACCCTTTTTCTCGTTATTACAACCTACCTGTAATAAGACCCCCGCGCTAGACCCTGTACTCCCTGCCCACCTCGGGCAGCCTAGAAGTTTTTTCCCGTTATATCAAGTAACCTGACACAAAAGCAGACAAACTGCGCCCGGCTACCCGACGAAAACCCGCGACGCATGACCCTAACGGATCTCCATCTCGATGTAGACCTCGTTGGGCACCCTGATCCTCAT